>JBDOMX010000413.1:0-3290 GCA_039831615.1 Planctomycetaceae bacterium | reverse complement strand
CAAGCCGACGCAGGCTTTCAAGGCCGACCAGAGCGCTGAGACCTTCGTCGGTGATTGTCGTCCCGCGTAAGCTCAACTCTTCAAGACTCGTGAGCCGCGAGACATGTTTCAACCCCGCGTCGGTGATGCGCGTCTGCCCCAAGTCAAGACGTTTGAGGTTGGAGAATTCTGCCAGTTGTACGAGGCCTTCGTCGTCTAGTAGCGTGTCGAACAAATCGAGGTCGGCGAGCTCGTCAAGCTCGTTGAGTTGGGCCAGGCCCGTGCCCTGCACATTGGTCTTACGGAGCACCAATTGGGTCAGCGCGGTCAAGTTTTTCAGATGGTCCAAGCCCTTATCCGAAACTGGCTTGCCATGCAGATTGAGCGATTCCAGCGACGCCACCGTACTCAAGATCGCCAATGCCTCGTCGTTCACCAGGGGATCGTGGCGATTGCGAGGCCGGCTCTCTGCGGCGGCCGGCTCCCAGGTGATGGAGACGATTTCGTAGGGCTGCGCAGGCAGGCCGGCAGGCTGCTCGACCCACTCCGTTTCGCCTTCAATCTGGACAGCAACGCGTCCCTTTCGCTGCAGGACCCACTCGGCGGGTCCCGCGGGTTGAGCTGGTGTGTGATCAACCTCCGCGGATCCGCACCCGCACAAGGTCACCAGCGCCGTCATGACGACTAGCGCAAAGGGTAGCCGCAAACAAACGCCCCGCCGACACTTGTCATTCCAAAGTCCCACCCTACCACAGTCCCACAGTCCCACAGTCCCATCCCCCTGTTTGACGGCTCAGTCTACCACGCAGTATCATAGTTGACTATGTTTCGCACTTCCACCTCCCCACTCCAAATCGCGGTCTGTCTGGCGCTGCTTATCTGCTGCGGCTGCTCTGGCGGGCCGTCGCGCGTTGTGCCACCAGGCATTGACGCCGACGACGCGGGTGAGCAAGCGGTGGCCCAATACGACCAGGACGGCGACGGCCTGCTTTCCAAGACGGAGTTGACCAGCTGTCCCGGCATTCTCAATCGCATCGATCGTTACGACGCCGATCAAGACGAGCACGTCTCCGCCGACGAAATCGCACAGCGGATTGAGATGTGGCAGGCAACGAAGATGGCGCTGATGCCACTGGGCGTGAAGGTGACCCTGAACGGCAAACCGCTGGCCAGCGCCGAGCTGAAGTTTATTCCCGAATCGTTCCTGGGCGACGCGGTGAAGCCGGCTACTGGCACGACCGACAGGTACGGAACGGCCACGCCGGCGATTGCGGCCGAGGAGCTTCCAGCGGACCTGGCAGATATCCAAGGCATGCACTTGGGACTCTACCAGGTGCAGATTACGCACCCGAAGAAGAAGCTTCCCGCAACGCCAGTAGGGATCGAGATCGATCATACCGACCAGTGGAACGGCATCCGGATCGATCTAAAGAGTAAAATAGGGCTTGCTGATTTAATCATCCACGCTGTCATAGCCACAAAAAGCTGCTATTCTTTGAGCGTGGGCCGCACGGTTTTTGACTTTGAAGTCGCAAAACCCTTGCGGCTGTCGATTTGACAGCTGTTTCGGCCGCCTCCAGGCCTCGCAGCAATCCTAGCACCACCGGTGACCGGATGTACCGCAGCACGAATCGTCAGCAGTTGGAATTTCCTGACTTTTATCTTCCCTTCAGCGGGAACTTGGATCCCGAGAACCGCTGGGTGGCGCTCGCCGGGCTGGTTCCTTGGGAACTGGCCGAGAAGATTTATCATGCCGATCTGTGCCAAGATTCCGGTCAGCCGATAGTTCCTGCTCGCGTGGCGCTGGGCGCGCTGTTGATCAAGGAGCGACAAGGCCTGACCGACCGTGAAACGGTCGAGACGATTGAAGAGAATCCGTACATGCAGTTCTTCCTCGGCATGGAAGAGTTTACGCAGGAACCTCCGTTCGACGCGTCACTGATGGTCGACTTCAGAAAACGGTTTGGCGAGGAGGGCATGCAACGAATGGCAGAAGCAATTGCCTTGGCGTCACTTCAAGAGCCAGAGTCCAAAAAAGAACTCGTATCCAAGCCCGAATCGGATGACGGCTCCGAACCACCCGCGAATGACGGCCAGCTGATCGCCGACGCCACGTGCGCTCCAGCGGACATTCGGTACCCCACCGACGTGAGTCTGCTCAACGAAGCACGAGAGAAAACTGATGAGATCATCGACCAGCTTCACACACCGCTGGTCGGTAAAACACCACGTCCCCGCACGTATCGCGTCAAAGCGCGTCGACTTTTTGTTGCTTTCACCAAGCATAAAAAGCCAGGGCGCAAGAAGATTCGTCGGGCAAAACGGGAGCAGTTAGGCTTCCTTCGTCGCAATTTCAAGGCGATCGACCGTCTACTCGAAAACCCTGAGGCGTTGTCACTCTGCAGGCTTTCTCGCCGGCAGTACAAGAACTTGCTGGTCGCCCGCGAGCTGTTTCGTCAGCAACTTGAAATGTACGAAAACAACTCCCAACGTGTCGACGATCGGATCGTCAGCATCTCGCAGCCGCACGTTCGTCCAATCGTACGCGGCAAAGCGGGCCGTCCCACTGAGTTTGGAGCAAAACTATCGATTAGCGTGGTCGGAGGTTTTTCGTTTGTCGATCGGCGCAGTTGGGACAGCTACAACGAAGGAACCGATCTCATTGAACAGATCGAAACTTACCGTCGTCGGTTCGGCTGTTATCCGGAGTCGGTGCACGTCGACAAGATTTATCGCACCAGAGAAAACCGTGCCTATTGCAAAAATCATGGCATTCGGATGAGTGGCCCACCCTTGGGGCGTAAACCTCAAAACGTTTCAGCCGCCGACAAAAAGCAAGCGGCGGCGGACGAGGCGATTCGCAATCATGTCGAAGGAAAATTTGGCCAAGGCAAGCGGCGATTCAGCTTGGGACGGATCATGACGAAGCTGGCCAGTACGTCGGCGGCTCAGATTTCGCTCAGTTTTCTGGTGATGAATCTCGAACGAGCCCTGCGGCAGTTCTTTTTATCGATTTTTTTGCTCTGTCATGCTTGGGCGAGAACGGTTTTTGGCCTGAGCGCGCGCAATTGGCGAGGATTCCAAGTCTGAAACTGCGGCGCCGAGTCGTGGCTACGGCAAGCGGGTCGCCGAAAAATCGGAATCGCATTGCGTGAAGTAATAAATCAGCAAGCCCTACGTATTCAGCACAAGACCCTGTCTGAGATTGCGGCGACGCTCAACGCCGAAGGCTTTCATCCGCCCAAGCGAACTTCGCAATTCACCAAAGGGATACTGAGCCACTTTCTGCGCGAGCGGCAAGCACAAACGGG
>JBDOMX010000368.1:0-14757 GCA_039831615.1 Planctomycetaceae bacterium | reverse complement strand
CAGGCGGGGCTGTTGTTGTAGTCGTCGCCGCAATTGCAGACGTCAGCCCATGCAGGTCTGTTAAGAAGGTTAAAGTCGGCCCTCTGGAATTGACGACACAGAACTCAGGCGATTGTCGTTCTGTTGTGGCAGCAGGTTCCCGATACCTGCTGCAGGGGAGGCCAGGAACACGACGAGCTCTTTCGCCAGGGGGATAGTTTGAACCGCAGTGAGGTCACAGAGATGTGGCTTGTTGCCTGCTCACGCAGCAACATCACAACGGTCTCCAATTGCACTCCGCAACTGTGTCTTGTGTAGACACGGGCTGTGCCGCACACAGCCAAACAAAGGACCCTAGTCACGACCCCAAACCCGCAATCTGCCGTGGTTCACGACCATGGGCTCAGTGAGCCGACCACGTTGCAGACCAGGGGGCGCAATCACGGGAATTCAGGACGAATTCACGGGTTGTGAAGTGAGACAAGTTTGGAGAGCCCGCCCATGAAAACGATCTTCACTACTGGACAGGTAGCCAAGATCTGTAAAGTCGCGCCGCGTACGGTTTCGAAGTGGTTCGATTCCGGACGTCTTCGAGGCTATCGCATTCCAGGATCCCAGGATCGACGTATTCCTCGCGAACATCTGATTCGCTTCCTAAAGGAACACGGCATGCCTCTGGGAGAACTGGAAGACGAAACGCTCGGCAAGATCCTGCTCGTTGGTTCTGACGGGATGACCCGTTCGAGCCTCGATGAGATGATGGCTAATGACGACTTCAAGATTGAAATTGCCGCCAGCGGATTCGAAGCCGGAATCCAGGCAGAGTCAATCCATCCCGATTGCGTGGTGGTTGACTTTGTGATGGGTCGAGAAGAGGCACTGATGATCGCTCAAAACCTTCGCAAGAACAGCGAATACAACGAAACTGTTCTGATTGGTTTACTCAGCGACGAAGACAATGCTTCCGGCTTTGATCGAACGATTTTCAACGAGACATTCCGCAAGCCGTTTGACGCCGCACTGCTGGCAGAACGAATTCGGACGCTCGTCAATCGTCGAAAGCAGCTTGCCTGAACTCACCGACTGCGATCTTCGGACCGCAGTGTTCAGCAGACTAACGATACAGCCAGATGACATACTGAAGTGTGATTTTCACACACCAGTCTGTCTCTGGCTTTTTTCGTTTTTGGACCGGCCGTTCCATTCTCAGTGGCTTCGTTTTCAGTGTCGGCACAGAAAGTTTGCAGTTGTCACGGTCATTGATCGCTGTAGGATTCCATCACGATTCGTCAGCAGACAACCGCCGTTCCCTCAAGGCTGTGCGACGGATACGATTGATCACTGAACCATCGAAACCGCCACCATGCATTCGCAAAACGATGTCACTCGATTTCAGCGTCGCCTGACAATTTCGTGGATCGCCATGATCGCTCTCGCAGCGATGATGCTGGCGCCTCATATCAGGCGCTGGATGGTTCCAGAGATTACAGGCGACCCTCGTCCGGTCACTGCTCGCGGAGATCTGGCGGAGTTTGAACAGACCAGTCGCGACGTCTTTGAGTCAGCCAGCCCATCTGTCGTGTACATTAATACACGGCAGCGGCGAATTTCAAACCGGTTTACGCTGCAGACGGTCGAAGTGGAAGCCGGCACCGGAAGTGGCTTTGTCTGGGATGAGCACGGGCACATCGTGACCAACTACCATGTGATCCGGGGCGCCTCATCGGCTGAGGTGATCTTTGCCGACCAATCGGCGTTTCAGGCAACACTGATCGGTGCGTCCGAAGATCATGATCTCGCCGTGCTCAAGGTCGACATATCGGCCGATCGCTTACGCCCCGTCCTCGTGGGCGAAAGCCACGATCTGTTCGTGGGACAGTCTGTGTACGCCATTGGGCGCCCATTCGGTCTGGAACAGACATTCTCGACTGGAGTTGTGTCTTCCCGGAGCCGTTCGATCCAGTCGCAGGGAAACCGTGATCGACAGATTGAGGACGTGATCCAGACGGACGCGGCGATCAATCCCGGCAATTCCGGTGGGCCGCTGCTCGACAGCGCCGGGCGTCTGATCGGAGTCAATACAGCGATCTACAGTCCATCCGGAGCCTCCGCCGGGATTGGCTTCGCCATCCCGGTGGACACGGTCAACCGCGTGGTGCCGCAATTGATTGCCAAACGGGAATACAAGCCGCCGAGCATTGGAATTGGCGTCCATCCGTATATCAGCAAACTCGCTGCGTCCCAGCTTGGCGTCCAGGGGATTGTCATCGTTTCTGTGCAGCCGGGAGGCCCTGCGGAGGAAGCCGGTCTGCGTGCGGCAACCCAAACAGCGCAGGGGATCATTCTGGGCGACGTGATCAACACAATTGACTCCAAACAGGTGACCAGCCTGAATGAGCTGTACGCGATTCTTGAACAGCACAGCGCAGGGGATACGGTCACCCTGACGATTCTTCGTGAAGGCGCCGAACAGGAAGTGAACGTCACGTTGCAGGAGCGACCGGGGATGCAGTGATCGGGGGGGGGGGAGCGGCACTTCAGACGTCTGCGACGGAACAAGTGCAATCTGCAGGCGGTTGTGTCCGTCCGAATTCCCGCTGCCAGGGATTCCTGATGCAGGGTGGTGCCAGTTTGAATCGCCACCGTGCGAGTCGTAGAATGCCCGTCTCTGCCCACTTTCCCAGCAATTGCGTTGGCGCAATCGGAACACCGATGTCGGAAATCGACAAGACACTGGCCTCCGGCGCAACGCCTCCGGAAGCTCGAAATATCGATCAGCCGCGGATCGAGGCGGCCGTCCGGGAGATTCTCGCTGCAATCGGCGAGGATCCCGAACGCGACGGGCTGCTGGACACGCCGGCTCGCGTCGCCCGCATGTATGCAGAAATGTTTGGCGGACTGCACGTGGAACCGGGTCGTCATCTGCACCGGGTGTTTGAAGAACAGTACGATGAAATGGTGCTCGTTCGCGACATTACATTTCACAGCATGTGTGAACATCATCTGTTGCCATTCATTGGGCGGGCTCACGTGGGGTATATTCCTCGTGGTCGCGTGACCGGGCTGAGCAAGCTGGCACGTGTCGTGGACGAAGTCGCCCGTCGACCTCAGGTGCAGGAGCGCATGACTCACACGATTGCAGATCTGATTGAATCGGAGCTGGATGCCAAAGGTGTCATCGTCGTTCTGGAAGCCGAGCATACCTGCATGACGATTCGCGGTGTTCGTAAACCGAGAGCGCTGACACTGACCAGCGCGGTGCGCGGTTTACTCAAAGAGAACCAGTCCAGTCGCGCAGAAGCGATGTCACTGATTACCGCCAAATGATTGCTTTGTTCGTGCTCAAATTATCAGCCGGCATCACTCTGATGTGGTGGCTGATGCCTCGCGGCGACGTGACAGATGGCTTCTTCCGAATTCAGATGCGAGTCGTCCTCGGACTCGCCGTGCTGTCAGTCTTGCTTTTGTCGCGCAACGGAACGTGGGAACTGGACATCGATTCCGGCAGCCAGCAGGCCGAGGAGTCGACAGCCGGGATCGGATCAGCACTCGCAGCTGAGAATACACTTGCGAGGACGCGTGTCTGGCAGTTGCGATCCCAGGTGGCGGTGGCCGTGATTGCGTATTTTGGGTCAGTGTTTTGGGCACTGGGACGCCGGCTGCCCGGGAATCTTTGCATTCACGCCATGGTTCTGGCAGGTTGCGGGTCATTGGGACTGCATGCGGTCTTCGGACCAGCGTCGTGCGTCTGGCTCCAGCTGCTGTCGGATTTTTCGTCGGCAGCGGTGTGTGGCAGCGTGCTCACCGGCATGTTGCTGGGGCACTGGTATTTGACGACGCCCGCAATGAGTACCAGACCGCTGTGGTGGTTCAACTCCGCGATCGTGGTGGCCGCCTGTTTACGTCTGACGGCATCCGCCGTTACTTTGTGTGCGGAAGGATTTCAAATTGCAGGCATGACGCACTGGATCTGGCTGATCATTCGCTGGCTGGGAACGATCGTGGTTCCCTTGATCGTCGCTGCGATGGTGTGGCGAATTCTAAAATATCGCAATACGCAATCGGCAACCGGAGTGCTGTTTGCGGGACTCATTCTGGTGCTGATGGGAGAAATGTCTGGCGCCCTGCTGGAACGGGATCTACACATACCGTACTGATAGATCTCCACGTCCTGTCACTGCCATTCATTAATTCCTCTGATGCAAATCATCTTCCAATGCCCTCGCTGTCAGGCGAGTACGGACTGCCGCCCCGAACCGGATGATGCGCCGGTGCAGTGTTCGCAGTGCGACTGGCGGCGTGATGCGGGGGCAGCCGACTTCGATGACGACCTCATTTCTCGCTGTCGGGTCTGTGGGTGCGACGACCTGTGGCGACAAAAAGATTTCCCGCCAGCACTGGGGCTGCTGTTTGCCGGCATGGGAATCCTGTTCAGTTCACTGGCGTGGGCCTGGCACAATCCTGAATGGGCAATCGGGATCCTGATGGGATTTGCTCTGCTGGACATGGTCCTTTACGCCGTCATGGGTGATATGCTGGTCTGTTATCGATGTCGCGCCCGACATCGAAAAACGGCCATGCATGATGCACATCCAGCCTTCAATCTGGAACTGAGCGAACGGTATGTCCAGGTGAGGAAACGCCAGGACAGTGAATCGGCGTCGCGTTAAATCACAGTCATGTGTCCACGAGTGAGTTGTGTGGGAGCCAGTGGCGGTGGAGGAAATTCGCCAAAGAATTCTCGAAGAACTCCCGGATTTGCTCCGTGGAGAGATTCGCACCGATGTCGTGACGACCGCTCTCTATTCCACGGACGCGAGCCTCTACGAGATCGAACCTGTCGCAGTCGCCATGCCTGAGTCGGCGGCTGATGTGGAGGTACTCGCCGCCTGGGCATCGGACAATCGTGTCCCGCTGATCCCGCGAGGCGCGGGGACCGGGCTGGCCGGGGGAGCGCTCGGCGCCGGAATCGTGGTCGATTTCTCCCACCATATGACACGAATCCTTGAGGTTGGCAGTGACTTTGTTCGAGTGGAGCCCGGCGTCGTCCATGCAGAATTGAACAAAGAACTGGGCCGCCAGGGTCGATACTTTGGCCCCACTTCCAGCCGCTCAGCGTTTTCCACGATCGGAGGGATGCTGGCTGTCGACGCCGCGGGTGCGCAGGCAATTCGTGTCGGGTCGGCGCGTGATCACCTGAGTGAAGTGGACTGTGTGCTGATTGGAGGCCAAAGAGTGACGTTCTCCAGCAACGAGCCGATTGATCGTCGATTTGCCATTCGTCAGCCAGTCAGTGCCCGCACGACGGAGGAAACGCTGAAAAGCTCGGGGGATCGGTTTCTTCCACCGGTGCACAACGAAACACTCGCATTGAGCAAACTGCTGCCATTGGGTCGCCGTTCCGACATCCTTGAGCGACTCACCGCTGTACTGGACGACTCAGCCGATGACATTGACACATTGCAGCCAATGATGCTGCGGAATGCGTGCGGCTATATGTTGCGCGGAGTTCGCCGTGCTGCCTCGCTGGATGTGACGCGTCTGCTGGCAGGTTCTGAAGGAACTTTGGGACTCTTTACAGAAGCAAAACTGCACACCCTGCCGTTGCCGGAGCATCGCGCTCTGGCGGCCATCATGTTCGGAACCACGGACGCTGCGTTAAACGCGATGGAGTTGCTGCTCGATCTGGAGCCAAGTGCGTGTGATCTGCTGGATCGCAGACTGCTGAGTCTGGCGCGCGAAGATCAGTCACGGTGGGCATCGGTGATCCACCGCGACGCGGAAGCCGGCCTGTTTCTTGAATTCACGGGATTGGGACGACGTGAGGTTCAGCAGCGGATGGCGGAGTCCGAGGCACGCCTCAAAGACGCAAAGATTCGCCATGTGATTACGAAAACGGCGTTCGAAGGGACCGAAGTGGACGAGCTGTGGCAGCTCCCGCTGCAGGCGAGTTCGCTGCTGGCTCGACTGAAAGGTGCCACGTCACCGCTGCCGTTTGTGGAAGACATCGCCGTTCCGCGGACCGAGATCTCACGTTTCCTGACGCTGGCGCAGAAGACTTTTCAAAGACACGAAGTGACGGCGACGATGTCGGCCCACGCCGCTTCCGGGCAGCTGCACCTGAGGCCCCTTATGCCGGTCCCAGGACCGGAAACGGCGCCCCGTCTCGAAGCACTGGCTCGGGATCTGTATCGCCATGCTCGGGCAGTGGGCGGCACGATGACCGGACAAAACGGTGATGGCCTGTCACGCACGGCATTTATTCGCTCGCAGTACGGTGGACTGTATCGAGTATTCCAGCAGGTCAAGGACATCTTCGATCCGCAGCGTCTGCTGAATCCTGACAAGGTGATCAGTGATGACGGACAACTGACGATTCGACACCTGCGGCGAATACGCCTGCCGGCATCCCCCAACGGCAGCGAAGAAGCGCCAGATCTCCTGCCGATTCTTGACCTGACGTGGAGTGCGGACGAGGCGATGCGCGAAGCGACACGCTGTGACGGTTGCGGTGAATGCCGCACCACGTCTGCCGCGGTACGAATGTGTCCGTTCTTCAAGGAACAACTGCTGGAGATTGCGAGTCCACGCAGCAAAGCCACTATGGTTCGGACTGCTTTGGCGGCCGGAAATTCAGAAGAAGTGTTGACCGACGGAGCGATTCAGGAATTGGCAGCATCCTGCTTCGATTGTCGCCAATGCCAGTCAGAGTGCCCGTCAAACGTAGACATTCCTCACCTGATGCTGGAGACCCGCGCCCAGCTTGTTGCCGCCAACGGGCTGTCGCGGACAGATTGGCTGCTGTCTCGCTTCCACACGTACGCTCGATTCGCGTCCAGATTCACGAGACTCACCAATCGCCTGTTGCGGCATCGGATCTTTCGGCGCATGCTGCAAAAAACACTGGGGATCGCTGAAGAACGCCGATTGCCGCGGTATGCCTCCAGGTCGTTCCTGAGTTCAACGGTGGCCCGACGTGAGTGCAATGATGGCCGGCCGGGCGACAGTCGGCCCACGGTGGTCTATTTTGTCGACTACTTTGCAAACCATCACGACCCGCATCTCGCGCTGGCCTTCGTCCGAATTCTTCAGCACCAGGGATTCCGAGTGTTCGTTCCCCCAGGGCAAACCGTATCGGGAATGGCGATGCTGAGCGTCGGCGATACCGTCGCCGCCCGCGAGGTGGCAGAAAACAATCTCAGGGAGCTGGGCGAGCCGGCGCGAGAGGGCTACCCCATCCTGTGCACGGAACCTTCGGCGGCCTTGTGTCTGAAACACGACTATCCGCTGCTGGTGAATCACCCGGACACGGCTGTCGTGTCCGAGCGAATCCAGGATGCCGGCTCATTTCTGCTGGATCTGTACACTCAGGGACGACTCAAAACCGACTTTCGCGAATTGTCGCTCAAACTGGTTTATCATACGCCCTGTCACCTTAAGGCGGTCACCGATCAGCGTGGCCTGCTGGATCTGCTGAAGTTGATTCCGGGCATCGAAGTTGAGTCCATCGATCGCGGTTGTACCGGGATGGCAGGCACCTTTGGGATCGCAGCCGAAAACTTCGAACAGTCCCTGCAGATTGGTGCCCCGCTGATTGAAAAGCTAAAGGCGGTCAACGTCTCAGCGGGAATCACAGAATGCAGCAGCTGTCGGATGCAAATGGAACAGGCGGTCGATTTCCCCACGCTGCACCCCATCAAGATTCTGGCTCTCGCCTGGGGGCTCCTGTCCGACCGTGATCGTCAACTGATGTCTCACCCGTCGGGATACTTGATGTCATGAAATTTGAGATTCAGCTGTTTGCAGCAGCTCGTGAAATTACGGGACAGGCACGCTGGCCGATTGACGTTCCTGAAGGTTCGACGGTGGCTGATCTGAAAAGTCAGCTGGTTCAGAACTGTCCAAAGCTGGAATCAATGGCAAAGGTTCTGTTAGTCGCGGTAAATAATCAGTACTCTGGTGACTCACGAGTATTGACAGCAGACGATTCGATTGCCTGTTTTCCACCAGTCAGCGGGGGATGAGTCGTTTCACGGCCGTCATCCCGTTTGCAGGTGCGACCTTGTCTCGAAACGTCTGTCCCGCAGCACGGCCACTGTTCGTCGAAACGCCGTGGCCAGACTGAACATTGAGTACTGAACCGTGCTTTCGATCAGCCACAATCCCATTGAGGTTAACCGTGTCACAGACGCCGTTCGCGGTCTCCGTGCGGGGGCAGTCGTGCTGTTTCTGGGGACAGTTCGGGAGTTTACCGGCGAGCTCCAAACTTCGTCTCTGGACTACGAAGCTTTCGAAGAGATGGCTCTGGACTCACTCCGGCAAATCACAGATGAAGCAAGACGCCGATGGACTCTTGTCAAGACGGCGGTCGTTCACCGGACGGGTTCGCTTGAACTGGGCGACATCGCTGTTGCAGTTGCCGTGAGTTCGGCACACCGTGGGCCTGCGTTTGAGGCCGGCCAGTGGATCATGGATACGATCAAACAGCAAACGCCCATCTGGAAGAAAGAAATCTACGCCGACGGGCGCACAGAATGGATTCACCCGGAAACGTCTGTGACCGGCAGAGATTCCTGCCCGACGGATGTGATCACCGCGTCGACTCAAGGGAACGACTAATGGGTCCAGAACGACAGCTCCCGATCGAGAATCAGCTGGTTGATACGTTCGGTCGATCACACAACAATCTGCGTGTGAGCGTCACGGATCGTTGCAATCTGCGATGTTTCTATTGCATGCCGGAGCATGACCCGGAATTCATGCCTAAAGCAGAACTGTTAACATTCGAAGAAATCGAACGGATCGTTCAAATTGGAACCCGTCTGGGAATTGATCGCGTTCGCCTCACCGGTGGCGAACCGCTCGTGCGCCGCGAACTGCACAAGTTGATCGCGGCCATCGTGCGAATCCCGGGGATTCGTGATGTGGGATTGACCACCAACGGAATTTTTCTGGCAGAGCAGGCTCAAAAACTGCGGGACGCGGGACTCACCAGGCTCAACATCAGTCTGGATGCACTCGATCCCGAAACATTCCGACGGATCACGCGTCGCGACGGCTTCGACAAAGTACTGGAAGGCATCGAGGCCGCCAAAGCAAGCGGATTTCGGCCCATTAAGCTCAACGCTGTTTCGGTGCGCGGACTGACCGAAGACCAGATCGTCCCGTTTGGGGAGCTGGCACGGAGTGGCGATGTCGACGTTCGATTCATTGAATTCATGCCGCTGGACGCAGAGAACGAATGGGAACGCGGCAAGGTCCTGTTCGCCCATGAGATCGTGGAAATTCTGGAAGCCGAGTTCGGCCCGCTCGATGCACTGGCACCATCGGATAAACGGGCGCCGGCGCGGCAGTATCGTTTCCGTGATGGCCGCGGGACAATCGGACTGATTGCCTCGGTCAGCCGCCCGTTTTGCGGCAGCTGCAATCGGTTTCGCCTCACAGCAGACGGGAAACTGCGGAACTGTCTATTCAGTCTTGAAGAAACTGACGTGCGTCATCTGTTGCGGGGAACCGGAACGGATGACGAAATCGCAGATGCCATACGGGGATGTATCGCGGCGAAGAAGGAAGGGCACGAAATCAATTCAGCCCGCTTCATCCAGCCGGAGCGACCGATGCATTCGATTGGCGGGTAGAACTTCACCCGACCGGCACGTCCGCTGATTCTGCAGAATGCTGCATTCATCGTTTCACGGTCGGTCGATCGAATGAACAGTGATTCAACCGTGTGCCGGCCGGGCGCGGAAACCCGTAACGGCGGAACGTCCGACGCTTGCGGGATCACTTTCCCGAGACTGCCATTCTGCCAGGATCATCTGATGTCCACCTATTTCGAATCGCCAACCCATCACAGACGACGCCTGAGCCAGAACCTTATTCCCGAGCGGATGGCGGCAATTCAGGGGCACGGTACGTCGCCAGCGGCGGACGACGATGTTGAACTTTTGAATGTGACGGCACTGGATGTGCGTTGTCTGATCAGCGCGAACCCCGAGATCGGCGACACAGTCAGCTTTGATGTCCAGCGCCGTGGTGGTCGCCTCACCACACTTTCCGGGATTGTGCACTGGAAAGAGCTGCGGCGCGTGAAATATGAAATCGGCATGTATCTGCCCGGCGGGTTACCGGCTGGTATGTCAGATCACTTGACAGCGTCGCGGCGCAAGAGCAATCGGTATCGCTGCCGTCAGTCGGGTGTTTTCTATCGGCAGGAGACGCAGCTGCGGACCGAAGCGATCGTGGTCAATTACTGTTGCGACGGCTTCGCGGTCCAGACGCCGACATTCTGCAGCATTGACGACGTGATTCATTTCGAATGGACGTGCGAACGAAGTCGGCAGGAAATTACCGGCGAGGTGCTGTGGCAGATTGAGCAGCAGCATGGCGTCCTGCTGGGATGTCAGACAGAACCCGGAGTCGGATACCGCCTTGCCGGACTTAGCGTGTGATGACGCGGACTGTTGTCCGTCAAGAATATCGCAGTCGCGGATTCGTCACCGCGGCCGAAGTGCCGGAGCCCGTCATCCATGGTTCCGGCGAGCCGGAACCCGCCACGACTTTTCGATGACTGCACTATCCAGGCGCCGACTGTTCCATGCGAATCGCATTGGCTCGTGCCATCGCATCTTCCGCTTCCATAATGAGCCCGCACCTCTGCATCACGACCGAGAGCTGCACAAACGAGAACGCGTCCTGAGGATCGAGTTCTGCGACTTTGGTGGCGTGCGCAATCGCCTCATCGTTCCGGCCCAGCTTCTGCAGGTGAACGCCGAGTGCCAGGTGAGACTGCAGGTGGTTCGGATGATCGGCCACAACCTTCTGCAGTGCTTCGACCGCAGCCTCAAGGTCGCCGTCGTCCTTCAGTTGATTGGCGGCGTCGTAAAGGTCGTCGGGATCAGCAGCGGAGTCTGACATGGGGATGATTTCTGTGGAGGCTGCCGGTCAAATTTCCGGCGTGCCGTTCATAGGGATCGGACAGATCAGGACCTCCTATCATAAGCCCCGGCTCCGGATACTCAAGAATCCGCCGTGCAATCTGCGGTGAGTCGGATAGTCTTCCCGTGACTGGGACTGTGGCCGCCTGTTTCACGTGAAACTACTCTGTGAAGATCTCGAACCTGATGAAGCAGCGGCTGACGAAGCAGGAACTGGTGCTGGTTGCCGGCGCTGCTGTGCTCGGCTTTTTTCTTCGGGCTGACGCCACAGACAATCTGGCTGTTGAGCATTTTGATGAAGGTGTTTACAGCTCCTCAGTCTGGTATCAGCAGCCCGACGGCGCGGTCTATCCATCTCGACATTTGTACGCGCCGCCCGCGCTGCCGTTGATGATTGCAGCAGCGAGCCGGCTTGCCAATCCGGGACTTGCCCCGTTTATCCCCGGTCTGCTGGCCGGAGCCATCACGATTGTCATCGTCTGGATGCTCACACGCGCGGCATTTGGAATGGTGGCAGGCACGGTGGTGGTGCCGCTGGTGGCGTTCAGTGATTTTCACATCCTGTATTCTCGAATGGCCCTGACCGACGTACCCGCGTTGATGTGGATTGTGCTGGCCGTGTCCTTCGGCGTCCGAGGAATTGATCGACAGTGTCTGTGGACAATGATCCTGGCGGGGATCGCATGCGGATGCGCGTGGTGGACGAAGTATACCGGCTGGCTGCCGATAGCGATCGTCAGCAGTGGCTCGCTCCTCTGGTGGGTCATCGGCGGACATCGTCAGTGCAAACTGCGGCGACTGCTCGCGCTCAACAGCACGATGGCGTTGTGTGCGTGCGCAATTTGGAGTCCCTGGTTGTGGGCGCTGCAGAGTGTTGGAGGATACGACGCCGTGGCCGCGAACCACGATGCCTACCGAACCGGCTGGACTTTGTGGTCGGAGAATCTGGCAACACAGATCACATGGTATTCGATGACGGACAGCTGGCTGGGAGCACTTGCGATCGCGTTGGGAGTGACATGTGCCGGCACTCATCGCTGGATGGAAGCTCGTGGTTCCACGTGGAACCGGTCGGCGGCGGCGGGAACCGGAGTCACTCCCGCCTTGCTGGCCCGCTTCGTCGGTGCTGCCGTCATTCTGAGTATTGCCGCATTGACGATTGGCTCCTTTGGAGTGCTGGCCGCACTGGGTGTCGGAGGCATTGCCGGCATCTTCCTCTGGCCCTCCCTCCCTGAACGGGCGCATGGTTCCGCCGCGTGCTCGATCGAACAGGATGAGTTGTCGCGACGGGTGAACCTCGACCCGACGGATGTTCATGCTTCGCCGAGCGTGGACCCTCGAGTGGCGGCCTGCATTGTCACCGCCTGGTTCTGCGGACTGTTTCTCTACCTGCCGACCTACACCCCATTCCCACGCTTGCTGCTTCCGTTGCTCGCCGTCATCTGGATCGCGGCGGCTGGGGGAATTGGCTGGTGGGTTGAGGCATGTCTCGGTGTTGCTCGACGAAGCGCAGCATCCGGAATCCAACCGCAGCGATCGGTACTGCAACTGGTCCTCTCGATACTCGTGCTGCTGTCAGTCTCCCTCGCCTTATGGACACTGGACGGCAACGGTGTGCCTCGATCTTCCATTCACGATACTCGGACAGGATTGAGAGACGCCTCGGTCGCGGTCGCCTCGATGTGTCGCGCAGCGGCCGGAGTCGATACGGGCGGGTCTCAGGATTCGGCCGGTGGTCCTCGGTTGATCATGTACGCATTCGGCGAACCGGCTGTGTTGTATCATTTGAACCAGGCGGGAGTTCTCGGACAACCTGTGCAGGATGTGCTTTTCAAGGCGGCTGTGTACCGAGGACGGCCGTTGCCGACGTTTTTGGTGTTTGGACCAAACGCACTGAGAACACCAGGATTTATGTACGACTGGGTCGATCTCGAGCAGCGATTCGAACACATCGGCGATGTGTCCTACACGCCCAGCAACATCGTGCTGTACAATCTCTTCAGCCCACAGTGGATCCTGCAACATCCAGGTCACGAACGAGACCAACGGCTCGAAGTCTACCGGCTGCGGTAACGGGCGAACCCATCACTCCTGATCATTCCAGTCGATCCGCGGCGCATCAGCCCACAACTGTTCCAGGTCATACAGTTTTCGACCTTCCGCAGTGAAGACATGGACAACGACATCACCGTAGTCCGTCAGGAGCCAGTTGCCTTCGGTGCGGTAGCCTTCCGCATTCAGGCGGCGGTTCCCGCGGTCGCGCTTTAACAGCCTGTTGACCTCGTCGGCAATGGCGTGCATCTGCCTGTTGCTGGTCGCTGTGACCACGACGAAAAAGTCGACGATCGACGTCAACGCGGTGAGGTCGAGCACGATGATGTCCTGGCCACGCAGCTCGTCGGCAGCCCTGGCAGCAGACCGTGCATTGTCCAGGCTAACGGCATACTTGTCTGCGTCGCGCGGAACCAGCGTGGAATCTATGTTGAAATCGAAATCAGCGTCCGGTTTAGTCGTTTCGGAAAGTTCACTGGACATGGGTCGACTGCTGAAGAATGAATGCCGGAGAGACGCGGCTCGAATCAGGAAACGAACGAACTGGACACCGTTTGTGAGCATGGGTTCAAAGTGTGACAGGGAACCACGGTGTGTGCTGCCGAGCGGGTTATTCGGACGCTCGGGGATCTGCGCGCCGCAGTTCTTCGGATTGCGCCGCCTCACTGCGAGCCAGCACGGCCTGAGAGACCTTCACCAGACGACCTTCCGCTTCACGGAACTGCTTCACCATTTCTGCGACCGTCTGCCACCGATCATCCGGATCACGTTTCAGTCCCTTCATGATGACTTCTGCAATCTGGCTGTCAATCCCTGGCACCTCCTTCGTGATTTCGAGAGGCTCCTGATTGATATGCTGAACCACCGCGTCCAGCGTGATCGCGGCCTGCCACGGAGTTCGTTTGGCGTACAGTTCGAAGCACGTCACCGCGTAGGAAAACACATCCAGTCGCCGATCCGTGGGCCGTCTCAGGATGAGCTCCGGGGCCATGTAATTGGCCGTACCAGTGCGGTTTCCAGGTTTGTGAAAATCGGGCGTGTCAGGGACCACCAACCCAAAGTCGATCAGTTTGACCTCATAGTCTTCAGTGACCAGCACATTTCGAGGACACAAGTCACGGTGGATCCAGCCTCGTTTGTGCATGTACGCGAGAGCATCGCCAATCTGGATCATGAAACGCAGACGGTACCTCTTCATCAGATCTCCCTGAAGATCTGACAACAGACTCAGTCCGGATCCATCGACATAGTCCATGACCAGAAAGATTTCGCTTTTCGTTGTCATCCCGACATCGTGAGTACGCACGATGTTCGGATGAATCAACGACAGCGCGACGTCACCTTCGGTCGGCTTATGGAGTCCCGCAAAGCGTTTTTCGAACTTAATAGTCTTTTCCTTGTCAAGGACTTTCACGGCAACCTTTCGGTGAGACGTGACGTCCTCCGCCTTCCAGACTTTCGACATACTGCCCTGACCGACTCGTCCGAGCAGATTGAATCGTCTGTTGATGTCAACTCGTTCGAGAGGCTTCCGTTTCGTCCGCTTCTTGTCAAACAGGCTCATAAAAAGCTCACCCTCTCGAAAGTTCTCGCTGCAGGGACTCCTGCCGGTCAGCGTGAACAATAGTCGATGATGCGCGCGACTTCCGATCGCAGCTGGCGACGGTGAACGATGCGGTCGACGAATCCATGTTCCAGCAGGAATTCACTGGTCTGGAAGCCAGGTGGCAGGTCTACCCGAATCGTTGCCTTAATCGTCCGCGGGCCGGCAAAGCCAATAAGCGCCCGC
>JBDOMX010000340.1:0-3297 GCA_039831615.1 Planctomycetaceae bacterium | reverse complement strand
ACGACAAGGAAAGTATCGCTATGCGGCGACGAATGGCCGGATGGAACGTCGACTATTTGATGCAAGTCATTGGTGTGAAAGCTATTTAGTATGCGTTTGCCCTGCCTCCTGGGGGCGAGGCGGTGAATCGGCCTGGGATGTCTCACATTTCTGGCGGATTCCAAAGAAAAAACGGTGACGGGCCACCAGGAAAGAGGCCACATCACCGTTTTTGTTTCTGACCGACAGTTCCACCCATGCTGATCACCGGTGGAACTCGGGCAGACGCATGGTCTGCCGGTGTGTTCCCCCGCGAGGATTACTCACGTTCCTCATCCAGCGATTGGGCGGAAGGTTTTGCCTTAACGGCGAACTCCGACTGAGACAGACCGCTTCATCAGGACTGAAACTCGCATCAGTTGCAGTTTCCGACAGCCGCTCAGAGCAGAATCACGACAATCTGTTCTCTCATCTGAAGGTCGAAGTTCGTTCGTTTGATCGCGAAACCTCACGCCGCATTCACTTAGTTGCAGGGAGCACAGCAGCTCGGAGCAACAGGAGCACAGCAGGTCGGTTCGCAGCAAGCAACAGGAGCACAGCAGGTCGGTTCGCAGCAAGGAGCAGGAGCACAACAGGTGGGCTCGCAGCAGGGAGCAGGAGCACAACAGGTGGGCTCGCAGCAGGGAGCAGGAGCACAACAGGTGGGCTCGCAGCAGGGAGCAGGAGCACAACAGGTGGGCTCGCAGCATCCGCCGCCGCAACAGTTGCTCTTCTTCCTCTTGAACAGCTTTGGCATCTTGAACTTCGGCATTTTGAATCCGCCGAACCAGCTCTTCTTCCGCGGTTGGCTGCAGCAACCTTCGTTGCAGCATGCAGCCGGAGCACAACACACCGGAGCACAACATGTTGGAGCTGGCGTGCAGCAAGGTGCAGGGGCACAGCAGGTCGGCTCGCAACAGGCTGTTGGAGCACAACAGGTCGGCTCCTCGCAGCAGGCTGCCGGAGCACAGCAGGATGGTTCCGAAGAACAACCGCCGCAGCCGTTGCTCTTGCTTCCGAACAGACCAAACAGGCCTGCATCAGCGCTGCTTGAGATGGTTAATACCATCATGGCAGCTGTCAGAGTAATCCCTTTCATTGTTTCACTTCTCCTAACAAGATAGAGGGAACATGAGGATCTTGAAGACCAGAGAACCCCCTCTGACTTCTCACCCCGAAATTGGGTAACACCGGTGCTGTTCTTCGGACTAACCAGAATGCGTGATGCAAGTAAAAGGCAGCGTTTGCCGGTCACGTCACGAACTGGACATGACTGTTCCGATTGCATCGATTGTGGAGCCGGAATTCAGGGTGCCGAGCCCCTGAAACGGGACGTTCAGCCGCGAAATCTGCCTTTGGTCAGTGCGGACTGACAACGGAATGCCGATTGAAAGGTGGCAGTCCCCAGGGATGCCACTTATGCTGCACTCTTTGTTCCGCGCTGTGCGTGCTCGCCGTCGTCTCCCGGTGCACGCCACTCCGTCGCGACATCCGGTGTCAGCCCCTCAACGTCTCTCCTGCGTTCTCTCAATGATCGAGCCACATTTTTTCGACGACGTCCGGTTTTCTGTCCAGTTCACTCACCGGCTGAGGATGACTCATGATGTCTTCGCAGCCGATGATTGTGCCTTGATCAACCTGATTGAATCCTCCGAAGGAATGATCCCGCGGGTTCAGTTCTGGCTCGATGAGCATGTGTCCCGCGCCAACCCCCAGTTAGCGCAACGGATTCAATCGTTCTGTCGACGGCACTCGGAACAGCTGCGACTCGCTGGAAACCTGCAGCTGGTCCCTGGCGGCGAAGACGTCAAGAACGACATCCACGTTGTGGAACGTATGTTGAAGTGCTTCAATCATGCGGACCTCGATCGTCGCAGCTACGTGGTGGTCATTGGGGGCGGCGCAGTCCTCGATGCCGTTGGATTCGCGGCCGCCATCGCCCACCGGGGGATTCGATTAATCCGAATTCCCACGACGACCCTGGCACAGGCGGATTCCGGAATTGGCGTCAAGAACAGCGTCAACCTGTTTCAAAAAAAGAACTGGGTCGGGACCTTTGCGGTTCCCTGGGGCGTCATCAACGACAGGTCACTGCTGGCAACACTCAGCGACCGAGACTTCACCTGCGGCTTTTCAGAAGCAGTCAAGGTGGCCCTGCTGAAGGATGTGAGTTTTTTTCGTACGATCTGTGACTCCGCTGACGCCATCCCGCGGCGCGAAGATGTTTGCTGGCCAATTATCGCCGATTCTGCACGCTGGCACCTCAAGCACATTACGCTGGGCGGTGATGCCTTTGAAACACGGGAAGCCCGACCGCTTGATTTCGGTCACTGGTCAGCACACAAGCTGGAGACAATGACCGATTTCGAACTTCGGCATGGCGAAGCGGTGGCCATCGGCGTGGCGATTGACAGTATCTACTCATCACTCGTCCACGGACTTGCCCCGTCGGACGCCGACGCCATTGTCGACTGCCTTGACAGACTGCGGCTGCTGATCGCGCATGCTGCTCTCAACGACACCGATGAACTGTTTATGGGTCTGGAAGAGTTTCGTCAGCACCTGGGCGGGCGACTGACCGTCACGATGCTGCGGGGTGTCGGCGACCCCATCGACGTTCACGAAATCGATCACGATCTGATGCGACGGGCGATTGCGATCGTTGTCGAACGGGTGATGGATTCAGGGCGACGGACCACGACCTGAGACCTTCAGCGATCTCGTGTCGGACGGACTTGCAGCCGGAGTTAACAACGACGCGCGGTCCCGCCGGCCGGTTGCGGTGTCTCACCGCTGGCAGTGCCCCCATCATTGGTGATGCACACCCAGGTCGCCGAGGTGCCTGCGTTGCGGTCGTGACTCTCGCGTGCCTGCCCGGAAACCAGGCAATCACGTATGCCATTGCAGCACCACGCGGAGACTCACAGTTTCTGCCTTACCAGTCGGTGGCCTGGTATTTCAGTGTTCGACGCCGGTTTTGCTGTTGAACCGGAGCTGCCCCACGCGCTCACCATCAAAATGGCACACTGGTTGCATTGCGACGGAACAGCTGCGTCATCCGCGGAAAGCGGAGTCCGACAAATCAAGTCGACGTGACACGGACGTTCACCATGCTCGTGGATGTCAGCAGCGAAGGCGAATCGTACTGCCACACACGTCATGAGATCACAAGATGGAACTGCAAAACAAGGCTCTAGCGACGAAACAGTGGGTAACTTACAGGTGACATGCGACCCTGGCTGTCAGACATGAGCGCCTCTGGAATCTGAACAACAAAGC
>JBDOMX010000774.1:0-3298 GCA_039831615.1 Planctomycetaceae bacterium | reverse complement strand
CGTGTGGTGCGACTCAGTTTTCGGTGGCGGATGAGTGGGCATGTGAGAATTGCAAGAAGGCCAAGTCGGCTGTTTGAGGAGGCGGGACGATGAACGAGAAAAATGAGAAGAGGATGGTGGAGCATCTCCGGAAGTGTGCCGAAGAGAACCAGTCGATCCACGGGAACGATGGCGATTGGCTGACTGAGCTTGATCAAAAAATCGCCAAAGAACTGACCGAACGTGCCTCCTGCTTCGAAGAGGCGACCGGCAAGTCGTTCTGCTGGGAGGGGCCGCTGCTGGACAAGCCAGAATGTCAGGAGCAGCTGCTTTTGATTGGCACGCCGTGGTCTGAGATAGCGAACTTGGAATGGCCGAAGGGATACAGCGAGTTGGTGGGTATCGTGGAAACGAAACTCGCGCTGAAGATGAATCCTGGTAATGGGGCGGCTAAGGGGAGTCGTGAAGCCGGTACGAGGCGGCAACGTATGTACGGACTGACAGTTGTGGGTAAACAGGAAGTTTCCCGTCACGTCGAACGTCGAAAGGAAGAGCATTCGGTGCATATTAGCAACGAGGGCCAATGGACACTGTTGCAGGAGCTGCTGAAGGGTGGCGGACGTATCATCCCTCAACGCGCCAGCGCTCTTTTTCCGGACAAGAACGACCGCAGGAACGTGGTCTTTCGATTGAACGAGTGTCTAGCGGAACTGGATGTGAAAGTATTTAAATGGGAGCTGACCGAAATCTGAATTTTGACAACGTTTGACAACGTGCGACGTCATCGTTGTCAGAATTTGACAACGCAATCGATGTAGCCTTCTTCGATCGGGAGCCATTCAGGCTCTTGAACACGAAGAAGGCTTTTTCGATGGTGACTCAAGACCTAGGGCAGATCAATTTACTGTGCGTGAACCCAGATGACCTGCGCACGTTGGACTACGCCAGACGTGTGTGGGTGCCGCGCGGTGACAGCAACAGACCGGTCTCAACGGCGACGATGTATCGGTGGTGCAATCGTGGAATCTGCGGCGTGAGGCTCACAGTGCTGCGGACCAGCACCGGAGCACTAACGACGCAGACAGCCGTACGTAAATTCCAGGCTGAGGTACACGCCGCGAAAGCAGCGGGGGTGGCGTCGTGAGCGACTACACAGTCACACAGCTCGCGAAGGTCCTGCAACGGAGCCGTAGCAGCATCACCAGTCTGATCCAGTCAGGCAGACTGGCAGCATACAACGCAGCGCCAGAGGGCAGGCATCGGCAGTGGCGCGTGACACCCGATTCGCTGGACACGTTTCGCGCCCGGAACGCCGCCAAGCCGAAGCTGAAACGGCGGAAGAGTTTGCCGACTGTGATCCGGGAGTACGTCTGATGACCGCTACAGACAGACGTACAGAGATCCAGCGTACATCGCGAATCACGACGGCGGACGTCACGCACTCACAGAATTGGTGGCGTGCAGTCAACGCGACCGTGGACGCTCGATGGCGGGCGGCTGCTGAGATCGATCGACGACGAGTGCAGGAGCAGCAGCCAGATCCCGCGCGGAGGACCAAGCGATGAGCAGCACTCTCAAACGTCAGACCTTTGTTACGTCGCGTCAGATGGATTTTTTCAGCGAGAAGGAACTCGTCACGCAAACCGGACACCCCCGTGATGAGTGGCCGCTTGTGTTTCTGAAGGAGACGATCGACAACAGCCTAGACGCATGTGATGAAAAGGGCGTCCAGCCGGAAATTCACATCGCAGTCAATGGGGACTCCATCAGCGTTCGCGACAATGCTGGCGGAATCCCAGACGCCACAATCGAAGGCGTTGTAGACTTCTCCGTCCGGGCATCGTCGCGGGAGATGTACGTAGCACCGGATCGTGGTGCGCAGGGCAACGCACTGATGACGCTGCTGGGAATGCCAAAAGTGCTGTCGCCGGAACACGGCACTCTCGTCATTGCCGCCAACGGCACGTCGCACACGTTTCAGTGCAAGGCGGATCCAGTCACACAAGAACCGGTGATAAAGCACGACACAGAGGCGTCAGACATCCACGATGGCACTGTGGTACGCATCGACTGGACAGGAGATTCGTGGCCGTTCGGCGACGACGATGATTACGACATCGCGGACGACATCGAGCGGTTGATTGTTGGCTTCCACCTTTTCAATCCACACGCAAAGTTGACAGGCCATATCTTTGGTGGGGAATTCAATTTTCAACCCTCCTGCGCAGAGTGGAAGAAATGGAAGCCGTCAGACCCCACGTGCCCACACTGGTACTGGATTGATCACCTAAAACGTCTGATTGCTGCGTACATCGCACAGGAGCGGCGCACAGGCACTTCCCGAACCGTGGCCGAGTTTGTTCGCGAATTCAAAGGACTGACCGGCACAGCGAAAGCCAAGGCCGTCCTGAACGATTGCGAGTTGCTTCGCGTCCCGTTGGCATCACTCGCCACCGACGACGGGCTGGACGACGAGAAGATTCATCGACTGCTAACGGCGATGAAACGGCATTCCAAAATCGTGAAACCGAGCGGACTCGGCATCATCGGCCAGGATCATTTTCGGAACGTCCTGTTGAGACTCGGCTGCGTGGCGGAATCGATTACATACCAGAAGAAACTGAACGACGAGAACGGGATTCCTTACGTCCTGGAGTCTGCTTTCGGATGGTTGGGCGATGAAGCCAGCGACAGCCGCAAGATTTACGCGGGGGCGAATTGGTCGGCAGCGATCAAGCAACCATTCCGCTCCTTCGGCGCGACAGGTGAGGGGCTGGAGTCGCTGCTGAGTAAGCAATTTGCAAGCAGTACTGAGCCGATTGTGTTCGCCATGCACCTGGCATACCCGCGAATTGAGTACACCGATCGCGGAAAATCGGCTATCGCCCTTAGCCAACAGTGACCATGTCAATTGCAGGATTGCGAGTGTTCATTTCTTACAAAACTCCGATGTAGGGGCGTGGCAGTTCGTCGTCAGTGACCTTGGTTATTCGGTAATTCAGAACGTTCATTTCTTACAAAAGGGGGATAAGGCAATGGGGCTTAGTGACGACATCGCGTCGATTGCAATGGGCGCGACAAAGGCGTGGAAGAAACAACGGCAGGCGGAGGATCGAAATACCAAGGGAAGGCATACACGGGCGCAATACGTCTACTCTGACCGCATCTATCACACGGACGTTGCGGAGGACATCATCGCCGCGGCATACCACGTCGTGAGCGGTGGCGGCACGTTGCCCGCGCATTGCCGTCAGCTGTTCTACTGGTGTCGTCCAGTATTCCTTAGACGGCCCGGGCGAAATGTAACGTACGAGTACTT
>JBDOMX010000606.1:0-14791 GCA_039831615.1 Planctomycetaceae bacterium | reverse complement strand
GTCGACGATTCGCGTGTCCGCCACAAATGATACACGTAACGCCAGCATCCTGCCTGGTGAAGGCCATTTCGTTGAACTCGGTTTCGAACAGGCCGTCGGTGACTTCATGTTTTCCCGATTCGATGGAGAAGGTCGCCGCTATTTTACGCTCTTTAAACGTCCGGATGACAGTGGTCGCCAGGTGCTGACCGCATCCACGAAGCTCGGGTTCAGCACCAGTGATACACCGGTCTTCGAACGTTATTACGCGGGCGGGTTCCAGTCGTTTCGAGGTTTCGCCTATCGAGGTGTCTCTCCACAAGTTGGTGTTGTTGCAATCGGTGGTACGTTTCAGTCGCTCACGACACTGGAGTATCGATTGCCCGTGACAGCAGACGACATGATTCAGGTCGTTGCATTTACTGATGTGGGAACAGTCGATAACAAGGTGTCTTTTCGCAATTTTCGAGCCACTGTGGGCGTCGGACTTCGAGTCATGGTTCCGGCGATGGGACAGGTTCCTCTGGCGTTCGACTTTGGCTTCCCGGTTGCCAGCGAATTCTTTGACGACGAACGAATCTTCAGCTTCTACGTGGGCATTCTGCAGTAGCTGAGAGGGGCGCCGTGTTTCCGTGGAGGAGGTGCGGCGCAGCGGTTGAGGCGAAGATTCACGTCACTTCGAGTTCAACATCGAATGTGATGTGTCGTTCATCGCTCGGCGCCACGGTTCACAATTGCTGTACGACGGACCGTGACTGCGTTAGAGCAGTTTTCGAAATGTCGTGGCGGGTTTTGGCTCGCGGGGGCAATGGATGACGGGCTCTCGCACCTCCTCCGCGGCCACGAGTCAGCGTGATACGCTGTAGCGGTGCGTCAACTGGCAATCTGTGTTCTGCCTCCGGACCGCAAACCATTCCCTACAATCGGGATGCACAACCAGTTAGACTCGCCGCATGATCGTCGAAGGTGTGGTGACCAGTCTGAGTCCATCAGGGAAACTCAATATTGCTCCCATGGGGCCGAGGGTGGAAGGGGACTTCGTACGTCTCGTGCTGCGCCCGTTTAAGACGTCCACGACATTTCGTAATCTCAACCAAACCTGCTGCGGAGTGTTTCACGTCGTTGATACCGTCGATCTGCTGGCCAGGGCAGCCATCGGGCAACTGGCCGAGCTTCCGACGACCCGGCCGGCCAGCATGATTAATGGACATATCCTGGTCGACTGCTGTCGTTGGTTTGAATTCCGGATTGTTGAACAGGATCTCAGCTCCGAACGAACGAGCATGAGTGCTGAGATAATCGCTCAGGGTGAACAACGACCATTTTTCGGCTTCAACCGCGCTCGTCATGCCGTGCTGGAAGCGGCGATACTGGCAACCCGTGTTCATCTTCTGCCTCACGCAGAAATTGCGGCGCAGATGAGGGTCCTGAAGTCCGCCGTTGTGAAGACCGGCGGTGTTTCCGAAACTGAGGCTTTCGACATCGTGCAAAACTACATCAACGGGTGTGCGAACGGACATCATGAACGTGGTTAAAGTGATCACTGGTGCCCGACTGCACTTCGGTCTCCTTTGCGGCGGTCCGGCCTCCCGGAATCGTTTTGGAGGAATGGGCCTGATGGTGGGCAGTCCGCGTTGGGTGATTTCCGCCAGTCTGTCAGATGACTGCAGTTGCGCCGCCCCCACAGTGGAAGTCCGGGAAAGAATCAGAATCGCTCTTCCCGGGATTTGTCAGCATGTCGGTATAACAGGTCTGAGTGTCGTGGTTCATGACGAGATTCCACTTCATCGAGGTCTGGGAGCAGGCACACAACTCACGCTGGCTCTGGCCAGCATTGCACTCGTCGCCGCTGGTCTGCCGCGTCCCTCTGATTCAATGTGTCTGGCCGCAAAGCTGGAGCGCCTCCGCAGATCCGCAGTGGGCACCTTTGGTTTCGACCGCGGCGGTTTTATCGTTGATGATGGCCAGCCCACCGACCTGTCGAATCGCGGTCTGCACAAGTACGAGATTCCTGATGCATGGCGGATCGTGCTGTTGTCACCGATCGGGGCAGCGGGGCTATCGGGTGCCAGAGAGGAGTCGGTGTTTCGCGAAGACCAGTACATGGAGGAATCGACAATCCATCAACAGGCGAGCCTGATTCGGGACGTCGTGGTTCCAGCCATTCAAAATCGCCAGTTCGAGCTGTTTTGCCGTGCCATTGGAGAGTATGGCCGCACCGCCGGAAGATTCTTCGCACCACAACAGGGAGGCGTTTATTCCAGCAGCATTGTTCGTCGATTGTCGACTTCTCAGGAATTCAACGACCTGCCGCTGGTTCAGTCATCATGGGGACCAACTGTCGCCACGTTCACTCAAACCCGGCGGCAGGCAGAGGACATTGTTGGTCGCATTCTGGGATCAACGTTCGCCGATGAAATTCAGTGCCGGATCGTCGAACCGCTCAATTGCGGAGCCATCGTGCAAACGACTGCTCCTGAAACTCCTGACTACGTCGTGCGAGGATAGTGACGGGCCAGCATGGCCGGCGGCACCCCCAGATGCACAGCCACCAGCATCGCCCAGTTGCGCAACGTCTGGCGTATTGTACCGCGGTTTTCCCAGCGACGAGCGGATACCAGCAGCGGCGCGTCGATACGTACCAGTTGACCGCGTTTCCTGAGTCGTTTCATGATGAACAAATCTTCCATGAGCGGCATGTCGGGGAAGCCGCCGATGTCGTGAAAGATGTCGGCTCGCACAAAGATCGCCTGATCGCCGTACGCCCATTTGAGTGTTTGGGCCCGCATCAAATTGCCGGATTCGATCCAGCGGTAGATCTGATGAGAATCGTCGATTCGCTGACGAAAATAGCCCCCAATGCACGTGTTCTGTGCGACGAGTTGCTGACGTATTTCCGATAATCCGGCTTTGGGAAGGCAACAATCGGCATGCAGAAACAACAGGACATCACCGACAGCGACGTCTGCACCGGCATTCTGCTGGCTTGCACGTCCCGGTGCGGCGGTCAGCACCCGGGCGCCATGTCGTTGGGCGATCTCAGGAGTCCCGTCGTGGCTGCCACCATCTGATACAATGACCTCATCGGCACCGGCACTGACGGCACTCCTGACGGCCGCGCCAATCATCTGGGCTTCATCAATCGCTGGAATGATGACCGAGATCTGCAATGTCACTCGTCGTCGTCCTGAAGTGTCCGAATCCCTTCAAGCAGATCATTGATAATCCATTGCAACCGGTCGGAATCCGATACTTTGTTGCCATCGCGGTCAGTGACGTGAAACACGTCAACCACCTGATCGATATTGGTTCCGATCCGCGCCAGCTGGACCGACAGCTCGTGTTGATACAACGTACGTGACAGAGTGTACAGCAATCCGGGTGTGTCGATAGCGAAGACATCGATCACGGTGTACTGGTCGGAGCAGTCGTTGTCGATGCACACCTGAGGATCGATGGCCACCATGGACCGGTCTTTGCTCGCCGCCTGAAACAGACCGCTCTTACGAAAGACGCTGTCAACGACTCGTTTGCCGGTCAGGACCTCAGTGACGGCTGCGGTGACGGCTGCCAGGCGGCTTTGAGGAATCGTGCCTTCGAAGTCGTTGTCAGTCACCACAAAACGGGCCACGATTGTGCCGTCAGCCGCAGCACACGATACGCCCATATGAATATTGTTTCTCAGGCCGCTCAGGATACCGGCAACTTTATGGAAGAAACCGTCTTCGTAGCTGGATGAGGCGAAGATCCGATAGGTAACTGTATCTGAATCCACGTCATAGAAGCTGTTGATCCGCACTTCAGAATCCTGCAGGTGCTGTATCACGTCCAGATCCCGCGCAATCTGTTCCGGATCCTCCGTCATTAAATAGAATACGGGCAACGCATCCAGTTGCTGATCCACCCAGGCCGGCCATTCAACGTCCAGACCATCCTGCACCGGAACGACAGCTTCGCGCACGTGTTCCCGAATCTTCTGGATGCGTTCTCGCTCCAGATGATTCGACGGCCGACCGCTGACAATCTGCATCGTGCGGTTGTAAAGATCCGCCAGCAGTTCCGCTTTCCAGTCGGTCCACACGCCAGGACCAACTGCCTTGATATCGACGGAACTCAACACGTAGAGCATGCGCAGTCGTTCCGGAGATCCAACCATACGTGCGAATTCGCCGATCAGTGCGGCGTCTGTGTAGTCGCGACGTAAAGCCATGTCCGGCATGAACAAATGCTGCCGCACCAGGAACGCCATCATCTGTTTCTTGTTTTCCGCCATCTGCAGCCGCGTGCCAACTTCGTCACACAGAGATTCGCCAATGATCGAATGATCACCGTCTCGCCCCTTGCCGATATCATGCATCAGCAGGGCCAGGTGCAACGTCGCCTTGTGCCGCACACTCCGATACGCGGAGCCAAGTGACGAATCCTCGTCCTGCAGTGCCACAACTTCATCGATCGTCTTGAACGTGTGTTCATCCACCGTGTAACTGTGGTAGTGATTAAACTGCATCAGACAGCGAATCTCGGCGAATGGTGGCAACAACCACTCCAGAACACCGGTTTCGTGCATCTGCCGCAGTGTGTCGGGCAGGCCCGGACCTGAACGCAGAATTTTCCGGAACTGACTGCAGTTTTTCCGTGAGGGCTCATTAGGGAACCTGTCCACGATACGTGAAATTGCCATGCGCAGATCGGAGGACAGTGACAGGCCTCGCTCGGCCGCCTGAACAAAAACATCCAGCACGCTGGATGGATCTTTGCGAACTGCCTGCAGGCCCGCTTTCGTCACATTGATCATGCCGCCGTGAACTGGTAACCCCTTCAATCCTGGTCCAGGAAGAAACGCGGTGCGAATTCGCGAGAACAGTCCGGCTGACCGAAGTGATTCGGAGATCCGGCGTGAGATTTCGGCGACCGGCGACGTGCACTTGAAGTATTCCTGCATCAGGGCAGATGCCGCTGCTCGCATGTCACGCACCTCCGGGTCTGCTTCCTGCACCATTTCAAGCTGGAGTTCACGTGTAAGGACGTCCTGTTTCATGCCGGAGCGGCAATGCAGATCCAGGCGCAGTCCCGTAAGGAACTCATCGGCGACCTGCAGCGCAGCCAGTTCATGAGTCCGCATCGCTCCGAATTGCAGCAGGGTCGATGGCTCCGCGTCTCCATGGCGAGCGTAAGCGATCCAGCGCAACAGATGCAGATCCCGCAGTCCTCCGGGAGATTTCTTCAGATCCGGTTCCAGCTGGTTGACGGAATCACCCCGTGCCAGCCATTCCTCGCGGCGCGCTGCCACGCAACGAGAAACAAAGTGTTCGCTGCGGTCGCGAAAGACGCGTCTGTCCAGTTTCTCGCACAGCGCTGCATACAGTTGCTGATCGCCGAACAGGAGTCGCATGTCAATCAGGGATGTTGCGAACTGGATGTCCTCGGACGAGAATCGAATCACATCACTCGATGTGCGAATGCTGTGCCCCAGTTCCAACCCCGTGTCCCAGCAGTCACGCACGAAACGATTGAGTGCAGCTGCGAGCTCATCGCTTACATTACCGTCTGCGACCAACAGCAAGTCGACGTCAGAGTAAGGTGCCGGTCGGCGGCGACCATTGCCACCGACGCAGACCACGAAAAACTCTGCACCATCGGGCACACAGTATTGCTGCAGGTTATGAGCCAGCATTAACGTCAGCAACTCGTCCAGACAATCGGAATACCACCCGCAGATTTCTGTCGGCGGTGATTGAGTTGCCAGTCGCCGCTGAATCATCTGACGTACGTCAGCCAGGTGCTCGCGACGAGCAGTAATGTCCGATACATCCGGTTCAGTGGCTGCGTTGCTCACGATTCAAACCTGTCGATCAAGTCTCTCTGTCCGGCAGGCGCGTGGCCACTCGTTGTGACTTTGCTTCGAAACACTCTGCGCCAGCCACGCGATCAAACGAAAATACAGGACGTTATCTGATTTCGCCAACGGCAATCGAAGACCACGGGAGGATTCGCTCAAACCACGTTCTTCACACCGGCGGGTGGATCCAGACTGTAACATCACATTCGCCAACACGAGCCGGTTTTCCGACGGCGGGAAACGATTCGCTTCGGGTAATCGTGTCTGCCAGCGTTTCTCCACAGATGTAGTCCTCCCACTCGGCAATCATTCCGTCAACGAGGTTGTCCTCGGCATACCACAGAATCACGATACGGTCCTGAATATTCATCGCAGCGTCCTTGCGCAGCTGCTGAATATGCCTGACAAAGTCTCGTGACATTCCTTCGCGGATCAGGCCAGCGGTCAGCACTGTGCTCATTGCCACCTGAATCCCGGTTTCATCGGCACAGACCCAGTCGGCAGCCTGTTCCGTACTGATCAACACATCATCGGGCGTGAGATCAACCGTGTTGCCATTCACCTCGATTGTAAGACTCTCACCGTACCTCAACGGACTGAGGACAGTATCGCCCAGCGCCGGCACCTGTTGACGCAGCGCACCCAGCAGTTTGCCGTATTTCGGCCCCAGTGTCCTAAGGTTGGGTTTATAGGCGTAGCCGACTTTATCGTCCAGGTTATCCTGACGACTGATCGTCTTGACATTGAGTTCTTCGGCAATCACGTTGGCCAGCTGGTTGATCGCGTCGGCGGTGGCTGAATCCGAAGCAGAGAACTGCAGTTCGGCCAGAGGTTGTCGAACTCGAAGGGTATTCTCCTCTCGCAGCTGGTGCCCAAGGCGTACCACCTTCTGAGCTGCTTTCATTCGGCGATTCAGTCCTTCGTCCAGCAGTTCGGAACTGACCACGGGATAATCGCACAGATGAATTGACGACGGCAGGGCACTGTCGTTTGTCACTGACTGACCCCCGTGGATCAGATTCTGATACATCCGTTCCGTGAGAAACGGGATGCACGGAGCGAGCAGGCGGCAGACCGTCACCAGGACTTCATAGAGAGTTTCATAGGCTGCCGTCTTGTCGAGGTCACTGGCATCTTTCGACCGCCAGAATCGGCGGCGGTTTCGGCGGATGTACCAGTTGCTCAGATCGTCAATGAATCGTTCAGCAGCTTCGCAGAATGCAGCGACATTGAATTCCGGAAACTCAGTATGGGCGACATCAACCAGCGACTGCAGATTGGAAAGAAGCCAGCGGTCAATCTCGGGGCGCTCGTTCACTGGAATCAGAGCTCCTCTGGCTTGTGACACTCCGGCGACAAATTGCCGAAGGGCATTTGCCGGTTCAAATCCGTCTGCGATCGCATAATCAACAAAGAACCTGTAGCAGTTCCAGAGCGGGATCAGAATTCTTCGCCGCATTTCATCAGCCGGACCACTGGTGACCCTGACTGTAGCCACACCTTCGCGCGTTTCACTGAGCGGTCCCTCCGGCGTCTGTAAGGTCACCGGATCGTCCCGGTGTCGAGTGCCGAAACGCAGATCGGCCGCCGGATTCTGAGCCAGATACATCCAGCGCATGGTGTCCACGCCGAGCTGCTCAGCCGCTTCCTCGAACCAGATCGCCGTACCATCGGATTTGTGCATGGGCTTGCCCTGTTCATTTTGAACGAGGCGATGCCCCAACAGTGTCTTGAATGGCCGTTTGTCGCTGGCGCTGTCTGCTTCGTCGTAACGCATCATCGTTGACAACGACAGCATGCTGTAAAACCAGTTGCGAAACTGCCCCGGAAAACACTCAGTGACCAGATCTGCCGGATACCACTTTAGCCACTCCGCATGGTCGTGGTTGTAGTGCATGGTGCTGAACGGAACGATGCCCGCGTCCAGCCACGGGTTGCCGACGTCCTCAATCCGCGACATCAGATTTCCAGATTGCCGACTGCGAATCTTGACGCAGTCGATCCACGGCCGATGAGGAGTGTGCCCTTCGAATTCGTCCCAGCCCTCAACGGCGCGATCCTTGAGTTCTGCCAGCGATCCGATGACTTCAAATTCGCCCGTTTCGTCATCCAGCCAGATGGGCAGGGCGAGTCCCCAAAATCGCTTCTTTGAAATCATCCAGTCACTCATGTTGGTCAGCCATTCCACTTCTCGTTCCTGACCATTGATGCTGTCAGGCAACCAGCGGATTTCGCGAGTGACCTCTTTGATTTCATCGCGCCAGTCCATGTTGATGAACCACTCATCCACGAGGCGAAACACGAGTTCGTCCCCTGTTCGCCAGCAGTGTGGATAGATGTGCGGATAGGTTTCAACAGCGACCAGCAGCCCCTTCTCTTTCAGCTTCTCGAAAACCAGTTCGGCTGTTTCAGGAGCGATCGCTTCACGGCCGGAAAAATCCCCGAAGTCGTCACCATATGTGCCGTCTTCCCGGAGCGGAGCAATCACCGGCATTCCCATGGAGGCACCAATCCTGTGGTCGATGTCACCACAGCCAGGTGCCATGTGCACAATCCCCGTTCCTTCACCGGCGACGACATGCGCCATGCCCCTGGAGTCTCGCCCGCCGTCGACAACCCTGTGCCATGTTGCTCCGCTGGAGCCGAGGTTTTTTTCATCAATCGGATATCCGCCGTCGAGTTGCTGAGCCGGAAGGTCATCAAACGGCCCTTCATAGGTCAGACCGACCAGGTCCGAGCCTTGCAGCGTTCCCAACTCTTCGAATCCACCTTGTTCCTTGAAAATCTGTGCTAACGTTTTGAGTTTGGGGAGGGTTTTCGGCCACTTCCACTCCGGACGTCCGAAACCTTCTTTGAACTCTGTGGACAGACGCTGGAAGTGGAGATTCTCTTTCGCGAAATAGTAGACCGCATCATCCCTGTTCGCTCTCACCCTCACATATTCCAAATCCGGATTGACGGCCGCACCAACATTGCTGGTCAGCGTCCATGGTGTTGTGGTCCAGATGAGCAGGAATTCATTGTGTCGATCTTTGAGTGGAAAACGGACGAACACAGATTTGTGTGTTGTTAGTTTTCGTCCCTCCGCGATCTCCATTTGAGAATAGGCACTGCCGCCACGGCCAGACCAGGGCATCACGTCGTGCCCTAGAAAAATCTTGCCCCGATTGAAGCACTTTTTCAGGAATGCCCAGATCGTCTCGTTGTTCTCAGTGCTGAATGTGAAATAACTGCCACCCCAGCCAGGGCTCCCGAGTTTCTCCACGAGTTGATGTGTCTTGCCGGTCTGCTGCCGGCCACTGGGAACTGTGATCGTTACGTCCTGATCCGTTCCCAACGTTTCGGCCAGACGCCGAAGCTGGTCGGGATCGTCCCAATCCATCCAGTACCCCAGACGAATGGACTGCTCAGTTTGCCGCGCGGCAAACCGAAGGACACGACGTTTGCATTCGTTCACAAAATTGTCGATGCCGTATTCTTTGACAGCGGTTTTCGAGCCCAGCCCCAATTGTTTTTCGACCTCGACTTCGACCCACAAGCCCTGACAGTCGAATCCATTTTGGTATCGCAGTTTGTGCCCGGTCATCGCGAAGAACCGCTGGTACGTATCTTTGTACGTACGTCCCCATGCGTGGTGCACTCCCATCGGGTTGTTGGCGGTAATGGGGCCGTCGAGGAAACTCCAGCGTTTCGACCCGGAATTCTTCTGCCGCAGTTGCCGGAACGTTCGCCGCTGCTGCCAAAGCTGGAGGACTGAATGTTCACCGGGAACAAAATTACTGTCAGTGACGGGTTGGAACATGAAAACGATCGATCAGGTAGACTCGGCAACAATTCGAAATTCGTGACGGCGGCGGATTCTAGGCCAATTTCCGGCTCCGATCGAATCCCGTACGGTCGGTGACTCAATTAAGACCTCAATTCCGGGATCGCCCCCAGGTTGGAGGATACCGTCGGGCTTTCCTTCATGAGCAGTCCCCGGCGGAAATGTCAGGCAGGACGCAGATCCTGTTTACAGGCAGTCGATCGTCGCGGGCCGTTGGACATCCGACATGGCATGCCTCAGAATGCCAAGCTTGTTTTTTTGGCATCGCGAAGAAAGTAACCATTCGCTTTTCTCTGCATACTGCTAAATGGAATCAGTGTTCCTCGGCAGATCTGTCTGGAGGAGCCAACGAGATCACCAGGAGACAACCCGTGTCAGACAGCGATAACAATATCGAAAGTGTGCTCAAGGAAACTCGTACATTTGCGCCGCCGGCAATGTTCTCTGAACAGGCGAATATCGGCAGTGAAGAGCAGTACAACGAGATGTGGCAGAGAGCGAAGGACGACCCGGCAGGATTTTGGGGCGAACTGGCGACTGAGAATCTGCATTGGTTCAAGCCGTTCGATTCCGTCATGACCGGCGATATGCCGAATACGAAATGGTTTTCCGGTGGCACAACGAACGTCAGCTACAATTGTCTCGACCGACACCTTCAGACCGAACGTCGCAACAAGGCGGCTCTGATTTGGGAAGGTGAACCGGGTGACACCCGGGTGCTGCGCTATCAGGACCTGCATCGAGAGGTGTGTCGTTTCGCCAATGTGCTGAAAAAATTGGGCGTGGAAACCGGCGATCGAGTCACGATCTACATGCCGATGATCCCGGAATTGGTCATCGCCATGCTGGCCTGCACCCGCATCGGAGCCGTACATTCGATCATCTTCGGCGGCTTCAGCGCAGATGCAGTCGCTGACCGCAACAATGATGCCCAGGCCCGGGTTGTGGTGACGGCCGATGGTGGTTGGCGGCGAGGCAAAGAGGTTCAACTCAAAGCTGCAGTCGACGCAGCGATGGAAAAATCACCGACAGTGGAAAAGGTGGTGGTTGTCAAGCGGACTGGCGGCGACGTGGATATGGTCCCGGATCGTGATTTCTGGTGGCATGACCTTGTCGAAGGTATGTCAGCAGAGTGCGAAGCCGTCGAACTGGACGCCGAGCATCCTTTGTTCATCCTGTATACGTCCGGAAGCACCGGAAAACCCAAAGGCGTCCTGCACACGACCGCGGGTTATTTGCTCGGCACAACGGTGACGTCGCAATGGGTTTTTGACCTCAAGGAAGACGACACCTATTGGTGTACCGCCGACATCGGTTGGGTTACCGGGCACAGCTACATCACGTACGGACCGCTTTCCAATGGTGCCAGTGTGGTGATGTACGAAGGCGGTCCCAACTGGCCCGACGAGGGACGGTTCTGGGAGATCGTTGAAAAGTACCAGGTCAGTATTTTCTACACGGCTCCGACAGCCATTCGAGCCTTCATCAAGTGGGGTAATCAGTGGCCGGAGAAATATGATTTGTCCAGCATTCGCTTGCTTGGCACAGTTGGCGAACCCATTAATCCGGAAGCATGGATGTGGTACCACGAAGTCATTGGGCAGGAACGCTGCCCCATCGTCGACACATGGTGGCAAACCGAAACCGGTGGTATCATGATCAGCCCGTTGCCAGGTATTACTTCGACCAAACCGGGAAGTTGCGCTCGTCCGTTGCCCGGAGTCGTCCCGGACATTGTCACAAAAGACGGCTCGAGTCTCGAGGCAAACCAGGGCGGGCTGCTGGTAATGCGACAGCCGTGGCCGCACATGCTGCGAACACTGTACGGCGATCACGATCGTTTCGTCTCGACCTACTTCAGCGAAATCGATGGCTGCTATTTCGCGGGAGATGGGGCACGTCGTGATGAAGACGGTTACATCTGGGTGATGGGACGTGTGGATGACGTGATCAACGTGTCGGGCCATCGGCTCAGTACAATGGAAGTTGAAAGTGCGCTGGCCTCGCACCATTTGGTGGCTGAGGCCGCTGTGGTCGGTTTTCCACATGACCTGAAAGGTGAGGGCATTTGTTGCTTCGTGACCATGAAAGATGGCAATGGTGATGACGAACTCGCCAGGACGCTGACGCAGCATGTCCGCGAACAGATTGGGGCGCTGGCAACCCCGGATAAGATTCGATTCGCGGCGGGTCTTCCGAAAACTCGCAGCGGAAAGATCATGCGACGGCTGTTGCGAGATATCGCGGCAGGGCGTGAGTCGGTTCAGGACACGACAACATTGGAAGATCTTACAGTTCTCGCGGCATTGAGGAACGACGACGAATAGGCGTTGGCCATTCAACTGCCACACACCTTACTGTCCGATTTTGTGCGAGCGTGCTCATGATCGTGCTCATGACCGTGATGTGCTTGTGCCGTTTCGTGGCAAAAAACAACCTGGATGACCCATCTTAGCGCAATGACTGCACGTTGTCGAAATCTGCCGCTTTGGGTATGCTCTGTTCATCTCACGTCTCGGATCTCAACGGTGGGTCAGATTCCCACCCGTTTTCTTGACCAACGGTTTCGTCAGGATGGCGAACCGGAAATGCCATGGAGTCGGCAGTGGCAGCGCGCAACAAATACAAGCTCAGAGTTCTCTTCGTGGACGACGAAGCGTCGCTGACGGAGCTCATGCAGTCCGAACTTCCGCGGCTGGGGCACACCACCACGGTCTGTTCCTCGCCGAGCGAGGCCAACAAGGCGCTGGACGAAAACACGTTCGATGCTGCCATTATCGATCTAAAGATGCCTGGTGGCAGCGGGTGGGACGTTGTCGACCATATCCGAACGGTTAGCCCGGAAACAGAGTATGTGATCAGCACGGGGCACGGCGATATGGATGCCGCGATCCAGGCAATCCGCAGCGGAGCCTACGATTTCCTGCCCAAACCGGTCTCTTTGTTTGAAATTGCGGCTGTCCTGCAGCGGATCGGTGAGAAAAAGTCGCTGGAAAACAAGAATGCGGCCCTTGAAAATCAGCTGCAGCGCGCAGAGGGACGTTCTGATTTGGTGGGTGAATCCGCCTCCATGATGCGCGTGCGGAAGTTAATCGACAAAATTGCCCCGACGGATTCTGCCGTCCTCATCCTGGGTGAAACGGGCACTGGAAAAGAGATGGTGGCCCGTCGGCTTCATGAGCAGAGCGAACGCGCTGGCGCCCCGTTTGTGGCCGTCAACTGCGGAGCTCTCCCTGAAAACCTGGTGGAAAGTGAATTCTTTGGGCACCGCAAGGGCGCGTTTACCGGAGCTGAATCCGCACGTGCCGGCTTGTTTGAAGTGGCGAACGGCGGGACTTTGTTTCTGGACGAACTTGGGGAGCTTGACAAGAGCATGCAGGTAAAACTGCTGCGGTTTCTGGAATCCGGGGAAGTCAGGCGGGTCGGTGAAAACGACGCATTCAACGTCGACGTGCGAATCGTGTGTGCAACAAACCGTGATCTGCAGGATATGGTTTCGGACGGAGATTTCCGCGAAGACCTGGTTTACCGTGTGAATACGTTCGAAATTCATTTGCCGCCGCTGCGAGAACGTCGGGAAGATATTGCTGCACTGGCTCGTCATCTGCTTGCACGGCATCTCAAACGAGATGTTGATCAGGTATCCGAATCATTTTTGTCTCCGGAGACTGTGGCTGTGCTGCAGTCGCACGACTGGTCTGGAAATGTCCGCGAGTTGGCAAATGTGTTGGAACATGCAGTCATCCTGTCAGACGGAAACATAATCACGCCGAAAGATCTGCCACAGAACCTGAGCAGACGGACCACGTCCAGCGAATCGTCCGGGCCTGCCATCATGAAGCTGGCGACGGATCAACCGCTGACGCTTCGAGAAATGGAGGATCAGATGATCCTTCAGGTACTCGATAGACACGATGGTGATAAACCATCGGCCGCCAAAGAGCTGGGAATCGCACTGAAGACGCTCTACAATCGGCTGAGTCAGATGGAGTCGAAGCGGGATGCGGGTTAGCAGGGCCTCGTCCAAAAGGCGTGCCAGACTGTTTTGACACAAATTCCGATGTCCGATGGCTCGGGCGTTCCGCTAATCTCCGTCACTGCTAAACGCGGCACCATTGACCTGATGGTCGATCCCGGGTGGAAGATTCAACTGACGCACGACGCCGGCCAGGACTCCAAGAATCCGCCTGATCGGTGCCTTAAACGCGCCGGGGATGGCTGGAACCGGATCCGCTCCATCCTCCGAGATGCGGCAGATCGTCACGTGGCTGCGGTCGTCCAGCACGACCACCAGGCTGTCTCGATCTCCCTGAGAATTCCGCCGAATGATCAGAAAATCGCCGTCGGCGATTTTCAAGGGGGAAAAGCCACTTCCCTCCACCTTAAGGACACTCTGATTCTCACCGTTCAGCAGGTTATTAAAATCAATTTGTTGATCGGTCGACACTGCTGCCCGAATTGGGCTGCCGGAGACCGCGGTACCGAGAAATCCCAAACTCTGGGCACGAGGTGGGTCTTTGCACAGCTTGATGGCCCGCGACATATTAGATTCGCGAGTGATCAGCCCCTTTTTTTCCAGGGCTCTCAGATGACACATGACTCCGTTGGGAGACCGTATACCGAAGTGCGTACCGATTTCCCGAACCGTGGGGCCAAAGCCTCGGTCGACGATTTGATCGCGCAAATATTCGAAGATCTCCCGTTGACGTTTCGTAACGTCCTGTTTTTTCGGAGAGGGTGTCATTCGGATCCCGGTAAAGACGTCTGATTGTTTCAGGAATGGCGAATACCGCACTCAGCGACGGTGATTCCCGTGCAGCCACGCAATTTACTGGAATAGATACATGAACCTCGAAGATCAGTCCTGAATTCTCCAGGCGAATGACCCGAGAATCGAAATGATTCGGGGACAGCAGGCAGTCGCAGGCGGAAACACTCACGATTTCTTCGATCCAGCAACGTGGTCAGTCCCTGGAAAGATCAATCTGATCTTGTTGAAGGTTTCGAATCAGGCGATTCGAAACCGCACAATGTAGTAGCTCGTGTCTGTCCGTTAATCAGTTTGAGTTGAAGAATAGCGGCTCAAATTGTGAACGGTCTCCACGAAGATGAGGTGGAAAACCGTATTGTTGTTTGAAAGGACAGCA
>JBDOMX010000408.1:0-14809 GCA_039831615.1 Planctomycetaceae bacterium | reverse complement strand
CAGATATCGTGAATTCATTGCCGCCGAATGTGAATCTGAATTGTTCGTCGAGCGGCAGACTCGCCAACTTCTCGTGTGGCACAGCCCAATTCAGAAATCCAAGTAGGAGCGTTTCATCACAATGTTTGGTTTCCAACTCCACAAAGTCTTCCCGGTCCGTGAGATTGACCTTCGGCTTGCATCCAACGGACAAAACAAATTCGTCGACGTTTTCTTTAGTGAACGACTTTATCAGGCCATCAAATCGCATTAGAGCAGTTTTCGAAATGTCGTGGCAGGTTGTGGCTCGCGGGAGCAATGGAATATGGGCTCAGGAACCTCCACCGCGGCCACAAATCAGCGTAGTACGCTGTAGCACGTATTCCTCGCAGCGTCACTTAATCCGCACCGTCCTCGCCTATGCCCTGCGAGTGTCGCGCCGCGTTCCCATGGATCAGTTCTCCAGGAGTCGTGCCAGGGTGGTGGCCAGACTCTTCAGTGCGGCTTCATCGGGGAGACTGATCGTGAGTCGAGGTCGCCCCTCGGCATCGCGGTCGACGCATTCCGAAAGCCGATCATTCAATCGGTTGACGGTCGCTTCGTCAGGTAATTTGTCGGCGTTGCCGGCAATCAGCTCTCCGGCAAGTGACAATGCGGCGGTCACCAGATTGCCGCCGGCCTGAGAAATTTTCTCCCGTTTCCCGGCAAGCTCACGAGCCTCGGCCTCAACACGCCGCTGCTGGCTCTCGTCGATCGCCGCATTTTTTGGAGCCAGAATGACCTCAAGGCGACGCTTTAGATCTTCCATGCCACTGAACATTGCCACCTCATTGACGTTACTGTCGAAGTCAAGGGCCGCATCGGCAAGATTCTGTTTCGAAGCCAGCGTATCCAGCAGCCGTTCTTCGATCGTCCCTGCCAGACTGGTGCTGACCAGCTTGTAAACGTGGACCGGATTCTTTTGTCCCATCCGGTAGGCTCGGCCGATCCTCTGTTCCAGCACCGCTGGATTCCACGGAAGATCGACGTTGATCACGGTATTGGCCGCCTGCAGATTCAGTCCCGTCGAGCCGGCGTTGGTCATGCAGATCACGCGGCATTCTGAATCGTTTTGAAAACGTGACACGAGTTCGGCCCGTTTCTTTTGCGGGATCTGACCGTCAAGTCGCACGAAATCCGCCCCGAGGTCATCCAGTCGCCGTTCGATCCGATCCAGCATTCGGCGCCATTCGCTGAACAGCACAATCTTACGAGTCGGGTCGTCGATCAGACAGGACAGCAATTCATTCAGCCGTTCCAGTTTACTGCTGTATTCATTTTCCTCCTGATCAATCAGGTACGTGCTGTCACAAGCCATGCGGGCTTTCGCCAGGCATCCCTGCAGCACCAGTCGGTCCATTTCGGTCATGAACTTTTTTGAAGCAATCTTCGCTGCTCGTGCAACGTTCACGTCGTGGATTTCAAGTTGCTCCTGAGTTGCCGGCACGAGAATGATTTCATCAGTGCGTTCCGGCAATTCGCGGGCAACTTCTGCCCGCGTACGTCGCAGCAACACGCCCGCCATTTTTTCACGGAGTTCATCCAGCCGCCGATAACCCTGCGTTTTGCCCCGATCATCCACGACATGGTGCCGGTGAAAGAACTGATACGCCGGACCGAGCAGTTCGTCATCGACGAATCGAGTCACCGTATACAGCTCACCCAGTCGGTTTTCGAGCGGGGTCCCGGACAGCACAAGTCGGAAAGGGCTGTCAAGTTGCCGGATCACGTTGCTGGTCTTCGATTCCCAGTTCTTGATGCGCTGACCTTCGTCCAGAATAATCAGGTCCCAGCGGACGGTTTCGATGGCGGAGATGTCCCGTAACACCTGTTCGTAGTTGCAGATGGTGAAGAACGTATCGCTGGAATACTGCTCAATGCGCTCGGCTCCGTTGCCCAAAACGATCTGCGTCGTCCTCCCGCTGAAACGCCCAATTTCAGCTCGCCACTGACTTTTCAGCGAAGCGGGGCAGACCAGGAGAACTCGCTGAATGTCGGCGAGCTGCGATAACAATTCGGCAACGCCGATGCCCTGAATGGTCTTGCCCAGTCCCATGTCGTCGGCCAGGATCGCTCGACCGGTTCCAGCGGAAAACGCGATCCCGTCAAGTTGATACGGCAGCAGTTCAGCATTCAACAGTTGCGTGCGCAGTCGATGGTTCTCAGGATTCCGGCGGATGACGTCGCATTCTCTGCGAAGTCGATTCTGGACCAGACGCCGCTGAATGAATTCTTCAGCGTCCGGAAAGATGGTGACCTCGTAGCCAGCTTCCTCAAGGGCGCGAATCCGCATCATGACGTCTGCAACGTCGTGCAGCACTCGATGATCTGCGTCGCCAATGATTTCGTCCAGCTTCGCATCACTCCTGTGAGGACGATTGAACACCACGCCGCGAGAGGATCCATAGTCAATTCGTACGGACAACCGTTTTCGACGATACGGAGACTTCAGTTGTTTCGCGGAAAACCGCTTTTTTACTTTCGCCTGAACGTGGAGAAGGTGTTTGCACATGCCGAGATGATTGGTACGAAAATCGGGACAGGTACAAAACGATTCGCCTGCTTCCAGGCTCCGCAGCGCGACGCGATAAGTCCGTCCCGACTGCTGACTTGTAATGACATAGTCGACCCACGGCTTGTCCGTGTTCATCGAACGCACCGTCATGCTTTCAGTGTCTGCTCGTCGCTGCCGCTCCGCGACGGCGCGGTCGTGCAGTTCTTCCTGCGTGAGATTTTCCAGTGGCACGGAATCGTCCGGAGGCATGGCGAACCCAAGAAGTGATTTCGCGTCCAGCAGATACTCCAGGGCGGCACCAAGATGTGCGCACGGCAGTTCACACTGGTCGCAGTTCGCGAGCAGTTGCCTGGACCGACCGGACTGCAGAGTCATCGTGGTGATGGCCACCCGACTGTCCAGATTTGCATCCTCGACTCGGACCCGGAACAAATCGCCGCCGAGAAAGACGTCGCGATCCGACAGAACCTCGAATTGTCTGGAGCCGGCCTGAATCAGCTTCGCGCCGTCATCGCCAAGCATCTGGCAGGCCTGATGATGCGTCAGTGATCCCAGCCGCTGATGGAACACATTCTTTTTCCTGTACTTCTTAAGTGCCGCCTTCGCCGCTTTTGTGCCGCCTGCCATGTTGAGTCCTTCGAGTACGTGTATGACCGTGAAAATTGCGATTCGATGTGGATATTTCGCTCGGTCGGTCAGGCGATCAGTCGTCGAAACAAGACCCGCAGTCGTCGCAAATCAGTCGGTGTTCGTTTCCGCAACCGACATGATGCAGAGACCAATTGCTGTGCTGGCAGTGCTGTGTGGCGCTGCGCCGCTCGCCATGCCGCGGGTCGGGTCGGAGGATTTGAGCGGAGTCAGCTCCAATCAGTTTTTTTAACTCCCCCGCCAGCATTCCCGCCGGGCCGGATCTCTCCAGTGCGTCGGCGATCCCCTGGCGGAGCCGCCGGACTTCCTGGCGGGCTCGCCCCGTCTCGGCATCGCGCAGATCTTCTGTGTCTGGCAGCCGAGAACTTCGGTTCATCAATCCCATTGGCCCAGTCACCTCCTGCTCGTGGCCAACGACGACGGGCGATGCTCACGCATGCCGTTGTCGTGTTGTGAGGGTCTTAGTCGTCCGGATTTCCTATCCGACGGTGGCGGTATTGTTGCTGGTGACGCGTATTTTTGCAGCCCAGATTTGGGATTCCTGCAAATTATCTGCCATCACTGTCCGTCATTGGTGGCCGACTGGCTGGCTTCAGCTCCAACCATGATCGCCACATTTGATTGCCGCCACTCCCGGTTTTCTGTAAGTCACCCAGGTTGCCGAGTCTTTCAACAGTTTCGTTCGGCATCGGCTGTGGAGTGGTCGGAGCAACATGATTCTGGCAGGTCACGATGCGCCAGCCTGCAGGAAACTTAACCAGGGCAACACACGAAGGATGATCGTTGCGCGTTCTCATCGCGAGTTGACGGTACGACGTACCAATGCACGACGATTCGGATCAATCGATCTGGCCCGGGATCCGTGGCCTACTTCCCTCTGACAAGTACCAGCGAATCGAAGTGTTTATCGCGCCAGTCCGCCAGTCGCACAGGGGCAGGCGTCTCCAGAAATGGCAGGGCTTTGCCGGCGTATGGACCACTCAGGGCGTTCATTTCGTCGGGCTTCTGTGGAAACCAGACACTCTCTGTTTTGCGGTCGTATAGCACGAACGTTCGCTGATACGTATAGCCAGTTGTGCCAAAAGTGACGACCTCTCCATCGATTTCGCGTCCGTAAACTACGGACAATCGAACCAGTGGTCACCATCCGACAGTGACAGGCTTGCCGCCGACCACGTCGTTCACAAGCTCGTGGCGCCTCAGGATGCGGATGGGATACGCCTTCGCTTCTCCGTTGTTGACATAACCAATCACAGCCGAATCATCGTCGATGTGTTGTTTGCGCAATTCGTCTTCGTCGTGAATGGCAACAAACTTTGGTTGATCGATCGCCGGGATCGTATCCTTGCCAATCCCATGTTCGAAGCGTTCCGGATCCAGGGGCGAACCTGTCAGGTCAAACCATTCGCCCGATTCGCCGAGTTTTGGACCTTGCGCCCAAAGCAGTTGTCGGGCGTCGTCTGTCACCCGATATCGACGTGCGGAGATTGGTTCCGTCGGCGTTGCCCATCGATCAGAGCCGGCGGAGTCGATGCGCAGATGATGATCAATCATCAGGCTCAGGCAGACCGCTATGGCGACTGCCGCCAGCCCCACTTTGATCGCGCGGGACATATTGAAGCCGGTTGCTTTCATGATTGCTGCTGCTGCTGAAATATCCAAAGTAAATCACGTCGACGGATTCGTCGCCGCTGTATCTCACCGAAACCCTATCGTCGGGCAACAGACGACGTCTGTAAGCCAATTCACACAATCGGACGGCACCTGCGGAGTCGGGCCGCGCGACGGACATCGAGTTGCAGCAGTTCGCACGGACATGGGAATCAATCAGAGCCGCGGCACGCGTGACCCGGAGTCATGCGCAAGTTGACCTGGCTCTTTGTTTTCGTCGCGAGTGTTCGGCGGAAACTGGCTGATTGCGGACATCGGCATGGACTGCCGCCAGGACAGTGATGGCTCGAATCGCCGTTCTCTGTTGATCAAACTGAAATTCCGGACCTGTGACGGCAATTCGCTGTCGATCACGTCATGCTCTGGTTAATCTGCAGCACACCAACCGCCGTTCAAGACCTGTTCACGATCAGATTGCTCGAGATGACACCGATCCGCATCTGTACCATGCTGTTCCAGAGTGTTCTGGCAATCCTTGGCATCACATCATGGTCAGCAAATGTCTCAGCGGAGCAGCTTCCGAATTTCGTCATTATTTTTATGGACGACATGGGCTATGCCGACATTGGTCCATTTGGTGCCGAAGGATACGAAACACCTCACCTGGATCGTATGGCCCGAGAAGGCCGCATCTTCACCGACTTCTATGTCACTCAGGCCGTTTGTTCGGCATCGCGGGCGGGACTGATCACCGGATGCTACAACGTTCGAATTGGCATCCGGGGAGCGCTCGGGCCGAAAGCCACACACGGACTTCATGAAGATGAAGTCACCATCGCGGAAATCTGCAAGCAGAAGGATTATGTCACCGCCTGCTATGGGAAATGGCATCTGGGTCATCACGAACAGTTCCTTCCGATGCAGCACGGATTCGACGACTACTTCGGACTTCCCTACAGCAACGACATGTGGCCGTACCACCCCAATGTCCTGCACCTGCCGATGGAAGAACGGCTCAAGCGCTGGCCACATCTTCCGCTCATTGATGGGAACGACATCGTCAACGCACAGGTATCGCCCAGGGATCAGGAACAGCTCACCACGCAGTATACCGAACGAGCGGTCGAGTTTATCGAAGCCCACACCAACGAACCATTTCTTGTCTATCTACCTCACAGCATGGTCCACGTGCCGCTGTTTGTTTCTGATAAGTTCCGAGGCAGGAGTGAACGCGGCCTCTTCGGCGACGTGATGATGGAAGTGGATTGGTCAGTCGGTCAGATTCTGGACACGTTGAGAAAGCACCAGCTCGACGACAACACGCTGGTCATCTTCACCTCCGACAACGGGCCGTGGTTGAGTTACGGCGACCGTGCCGGAAGCGCGGGGCCACTGAGGGAAGGCAAAGGCACCATGTTCGATGGTGGTTGTCGCGAAAGCTGCGTGATGTGGTGGCCCGGAAGAATTCCTGCCGGCTCGCGCTGCAGCGTACCCGCCATGACGATCGATCTCCTGCCCACGATTGCTGAACTGATCGATGCCGAGCTGCCTGACCACCAGATCGACGGAAAAAGCATCTGGCCGCTCATCTCAGGCGAAGAGAACGCCGCGTCACCGCAGGAAGCCTACTACTTTTATTACGGCAATCAGCTCCAGGCGATCCGCAGTGGCAAGTGGAAGCTGCACTTCCCTCATCAGTACCGAACGATGAACGGCCGACCCGGCGGGACCGGAGGAATTCCCACCCGCTATTCTCAGGCCAACATTGGGCAGGAGCTGTTCGATCTGGAAGCGGACGTTGGTGAGACGACAGATGTCGCCGGTCAGAACCCGGATGTTGTTGCGAGATTGTCCCGACTTGCCGCTGGAATGCGCAAAGAGCTCGGTGATGAGGACATCACAGGAAGCGGCGTCCGCTCAGCTGGACAACTATAATTCAGAGGCACGATGGTCGCATCCGGACCTTTCCCGGCCCGAATGATTCATGCAGGCCGGGCCGCAGATCGTGAGCGTTGCCGGAACGGCGCAAACCCATCGACTGGAAAACCGCACAGTGCGCGAAGGAATCTTAAACGCATTGCGACCGAAGTGCCGGCACAGCACTCATGGCTTGCCGCGATCTTTCACACGCTTTTGCCGGGCCTGTGAGGAGATCTTTGACAGGATCCGTTGAGCTCGCTGGATTCCGTTTGCGTTCGCTCCCTGCAACGCCGCGCTCATACTATTCAGCAGATTCGTCAGTTCCCTGAGGTAGATTTCCACTTCGTGCAGACACGTTGTCAAATCGCCGACTGCGGGCGAGTTGATGGATGTTTGTTCATACATCTGCTGGATCGTACTGCGTCGACCTGCGGTGCTGGTCACACCGATATCATGGGCTTTAATGCACCGATGCAGTTTCGATGACGCTTCACGAATCCAGCGACGGGCGTCCTGCCACTCATTCCTGACCAGACTGTCTGCTGCCAGATTCTCTTCGGGGCTCAAATCACGGTCCAGAGATCCGAGCCGGCTCAGCACTCCCGACATTTGCTGGCGCAGGCTGGACAAATGACGCTCCAGCCCGTGACAGGCCTTCCAGTCATTTTCCAGTCGACTCAACTGACCGGGGGACGCCGCTGCTGCCGGAGACGCTGTTAACGTGGCATCTGTTGCCGGCGGATTTGTCACCGGGTGAGTTTCAGGAACCACCGGCGAGCTTCGTTGAGCCATGAGCAGGATCTGTGCATGAGCAGGATCGGCAGGCGCGGGCAGGAACTCACCAGCCATCGTCTGCCACAATGCGGCCGGTTGCCATTCCCCGCCGTACATTGAAACGCAGGCTAAAGACTCCCATGACAAGCCCACTCCATGCACAAGATGAAACATGGAAAATGGCAGCGGCGTTCCTGCTTCTCCGACGAGCTCCGGCGGAACGGCCACGGCGATGCCGGACGGCAGATTTTGCGGACGAAACCAGGTCCAGCAGTAGATTCCATCCAGCCCTGGAATCGGCACCGTCTCCCAGCCTGTCGACGCCGGACGCTCGAAGAAAGTGACTGTCGACATTTGCAGCTCACATTCGTCACACGTTGAAAAGGAAGTGGCAAATGTCACCGTCCTGCATGACGTATTCCTTACCTTCCACTCGGAGTTTTCCCGCAGCTCGGATCTCTTTTTCAGACTTATACCTGACCAGATCTTCGAGGCAATAGACCTCGCAACGGATAAACCCTCGCTCAAAATCCGTGTGGATCACTCCAGCCGCCTGAGGGGCGGTGGCACCAACGGGAACGGTCCAGGCGCGCACTTCCTTTTCTCCGGCTGTAAAGTAACTTTGCAGCCCCAGCGTTTTGTAGGCAGCCTGGGCGACCGACGACAGTGCCGCTTCCTGCAGTCCCACAGCTTCCAGCATTTCTGCTCGATCTGCGACTTCAAGTGCCGCCAGTTCGGCTTCAAATTTTGCGCAAACGGGAACCACCTGTGCACCCACTTTGCCGGCGTGCTCACGCATGCTCTGCACCAGTGGTCCGCTTCCCGACACGTCGTCTTCATCAACATTTGCGATGTACAGGATGGGCTTGGCAGTCATCAGCCCCAGTCCATTAACGACTTTCAGTTCTTCGTCGGTAAACTCCAGAGTCCGCAGTGGCTGCTCATTATTGGCGTGCTCCAGACACTTCCTGCTGACCTGCACCCGCAGGATGGCGTCCTTGTCACCTCCCCGCGCCGCGCGCTCCGACTTCGGCAGGGAATTCTCCAGGGTTTGCAGGTCGGCGAGTAATAACTCGGTTTCGATGATTTCGATATCCGTGAGCGGGTCGACGGCGCCGCCCACGTGTGTGACGTCTTCGTCTTCAAAACAGCGAACGACCTGCAGAATGGCATCGACTTCGCGGATATGACTCAGAAATTTGTTGCCCAGCCCCTCGCCCTCGCTGGCACCTTTCACGATACCGGCGATGTCAACCAGTTTGAGAATCGCCGGAATCACCTTTTGCGGCGGGATGTATTCAGTAATCGTATCCAGACGAATGTCCGGCACACTGACGATCCCCTCGTTGGGTTCAATGGTGCAGAACGGATAATTTGCACTCTGAGCTCCGTCGCTCGAGGTGAGTGCATTGAACAGCGTACTTTTGCCGACATTCGGCAACCCCACGATTCCGGCTTCCATTAAACCATTTCCAGCAATACCCAGACGGTTCCTCCCGCACCCATTGATGAGGGGGCGGAAGTATAGCCCGACCAGTGCCACAGCAGAATGCCAGGGACCGCCTGGCTCGCCGGCATCTGAGCGCGGCGGACCTGGACGTTTCCAGTTCTCTGTCCGTCGCGGAGAAATGACTCGCGATCCGCGAATTTCCGGCCCGTCAGTCGGATTCCGGGGTCCCGTGTTTCTGGCTGTTCCCCGGCGTCTGCGACGCGTCATGCCCTGTCAGGCTATCAAGCTTGCGGCAGATCAGTCCTTTTCCACCCGAGGCGGTGCCAGTTTCCATGCTTGCTCCAGTGCGGTGCGGGCGGTCGCAAAATCACCTGTCTGTCGGGCGAGATCGGCATGTGTGGCATGCCACAAATAGTAATCGCTCTCCAGTCTTTCAGAATCGATCGCCGAGCTCGCCGCCATCTGCGCGTTCCGATCCTGAAATGACATGTCGATCGCCCGTCGCAGAACCAGTGTTAGTCGGAGACATTTTCGCCGTAGCCGGCGAGCTGCCGAACTTCGACGGTGCCTCCTTCGGCAATCACCGGACAGGTCTGCGCATACTCAACGGCCCCTTCGCAGCTGTCTGCCTGAATGATGGTAAATCCGCCAACCAGCTCCCTGGCTTCTATGAACGGCCCATCCGAGACGGCTCCACTGGCGGCGACCTGCCTGCCCGTCGGCAAAAGTCCATCACCCCCGTCGACGACAGCTGTGCCCATCGTCTGAAACCACTCTCCCCATTGCGCCATCACTGCCTGCATTTCTTCCGGGGACGGCTGATGGTTCATTTGATTGACACCATGTCTATAGACGAACAGGAACTTTGCCACGGAATCTTCTCCAGCTGAATTTGACATCATAGTTTACGGCCCGGTGGCCGCGTTCACACTACAGCGTATTACGCTGACTCGTGGCCGCGGCGGGAGTGCCAGAGCCGATCATTCATTGGTCCCCGCGAGCCAGAACCCGCCACGACTTTTCGAAAACTGCTCTACTAACGAACGCAGACCACACAACAGGACACCCGAATCCGATTTTTTGACAATTCCTCTCACAATGAATTCATCACATCCATAAAGGATGCGGTCCGATTTTCGAATGACAGGTTGTTCCCGTGCTCAACTGCAACTGTCGGTCCACCGCAGGCGGTTGTACACTCCGTTCGTTTCGAACATTTATTGGACCAGCTTTCCACGATTCACAATCAGCCTGATTTACGTGATCTCCGGGATCACACGACGGTCCGTTTCAAGGTGGGAACCGTATTTCACAAGGCTAAGGACCGTTCGAGCAATCGCTGTCCTGTTTTGCCTGCTGATCATCACGGCGGAGCGTGATGGCTACATTCAATTCGCGACAGTTATTACTCGAGCAATCCTTAACGAGCCTCCGATCGAACATTGTTGAACTTCGTTTGCAGCTGCGCGGCTTCCAGCGGATTGATCGTTTCCGGTCATACTCACGCGCTGCTTGAATTCAGGATGGACGTGGAGAACAGACGGAACACGGATGGAACACTCCCGATTAGATCTGCAGACCGACAGTCAAATCCAGCATCGCGCGACGTTCGATCGTGTCCGCTACGCGAATTGCTGGGAAGACGCCGACATTCTGGTCGCTGCGCTGAATCCTCGGGTCGGAACGCGGGTTCTCTCCATTTCCTCTGCCGGAGACAACGCACTGGCCCTGCTGGCTGAAGGTGCCGAAGTCATCGCCGCCGACATCAGTCGTGCGCAACTCGCCTGTCTTGAAATGCGGTGTGTCGCGTTTCGCCAGCTCTCCTACAGCGAACTGCTGGCGTTTCTGGGGGTGCGCGAAGCTGATGATCGCCTGACGACCTATGCGTCGCTCGAACATCATCTCTCACCGCCGTCACGTGCATTCTGGGCCAAACATCCACAACATGTTACCAGGGGAATCATCCACGCGGGAAAGTTCGAAGCGTATTTTCGCACCTTCCGCACTCGAGTGTTACCGCTGATCCACTCACGGAAGCAGGTCACCAGATTGCTGAAAAGCAGAGATGCAGCAGCCCGCGAAGCTTTTTGGAACGAATCGTGGAACAACTGGAGATGGAGGTTGTTGTTCCGCATCTTTTTCGGCCGATTCTTGATGGGCCGGCTCGGTCGCGATCCCGAGTTTTTTCGTTACGTGGAAGGCTCTGTTTCCGATCGATTTATGGAGCGTGCCCGATACGCGCTCACTGTGCTGCCGACAGACACCAATCCGTATCTCGACTTCATCGCCACAGGCAACTTTTCTACGGCTCTGCCACGTTATCTGCGGCCCGAGCATTTTGAGGCCATCCGGAGAGGACTCGACCGACTCACTCTGTTTCACGGGCCGATCGAACAGGCAGCCTCCACCCACGCCCATGCCGGGTTCGACGCCTTCAACCTTTCCGACATTTTTGAGTATCTCAGCAACGATGCGTCCGACGCGCTCTACGGCAACTTACTGACCACGGCGGCGCCTGGAGCAAGACTGGCCTACTGGAACACGCTTGTTCCACGATCACGTCCGATCGAATACGCACACCGAGTTGAACCGTTGCGGGAACTGTCAGCAGAATTATTCTCCCGCGACAAGGCTTTCTTCTATTGCCACTTTCAGGTGGACGAGGTTGCCAACAAATGAGGGCGATAGCGTATGACGTTGATTTGTGGCCGCGGCAGAGGTTCCAGAGTCCGGATTCCATCGTCCCCGCGAGCCAGCACTCGCCACGACGTTTCAAAAACTAATCTACAGTATATGACGCTGATTCGTGGCCGCGGCGGGAGTGCCAGAGCCCATCATTCATTGGTCCCCGCGAGCCAGAACCCGCCACGACATTTCGAAAACTGATCTAATAACGCCGGCCTGCTGTGTCGCAGCGGCCTCGCAGCACCGGGCATCACTCTTCTGTACGGATTTCGATCGTCCCCATGCGCCCATCCATGCGGATCCGCTGACCAGTCCGCAGTGTTTCGGTGATGCCGGTGACTCCGACAATGGTGGGAATGCCCATTTCCCGTGCAACAATGGCTGAGTGCGAGAGGACGCTGCCGCGTTCAATGACGATGCCGGAGAACGCCGGAAAAAACGGCACCCATCCCGGATCAGTTCGCTCGGCGACCAGAATGTCGCCGTGAAAGGCGGCTGCGTTCGACGGATCGGACAGGATCTGTACCCGTCCGGTGACGACGCCAGGACAACAGCCGATGCCGGACAGCGAACCATTGCTGTTGATTTCTACCGGAAGCTGCTCGCTGTGGAAGCGGTTGCGATGGTATGCCATGCCAAACGTTTCAAACCGGCTGTCAGGCGGCGGAACGGTTTCGTCGAGATAGCCGTCGTACTCGGCTCGTCGCAGGCTGGTCAATCCTCGCAAATCAGCGGTGACCGCCGTTCCTCTCACAAAATCCCAGACCTCGTCGAGAGTGAGGTAAAAAATGTCGTCCTGTTGGTCGAGCACGCCTTCTTCGGTGAGATATCGTCCGATGGATCGCAGCATGCTGCGCAAAATGCCATAAATGCGGGTCCTGGCAAATCGCATGTTTTCGCGGTTGCGGACCCCGAGTCGCGCGTTGCGCAGCACCCAACTGAAGAGCGTTCGCCGCGGCAGCCAGCGACGCGATTGTGAGAACGCCTCGCGACACCTCTGTTCCGACTCACTGCGAATCCCGCGCTCTCTGGCCGCAATCTCCTCAAGATCACAAACGGTCGCCTCATCACATGACAGATAGTTCCGAATCATCTCGTACAGGCGATGCGGTTGATCCTGACAGGAATATGCTTCCAGCTTCAGTTCACCCACACAACGAAGTCCGTAGTCGTCGAGGTAGCGCGTCATGAGCTCGTTGAACTGTCCAAACCGGGCATCCGCTGCAACGACTGCGGGCAGGGATTCGACCGGTTCATTGAGAATCAACTCCTGCAACGGCGCAATGCTCCGGGCCAGACCGGTCATCCGGATCAACAGCTTCGCCGGCTCGTCGCTCTGCAGGCCACCTTCGCCGCAGATCAGTCCGTTCTGCAGTGAACCGGTTTGATCATTGCACCAATTCGTGCACATTTTCTTCAGCACACCGTAGAAGACCATGACATAAAAGTCGTTGATGATCGGGACCTTCCAGTTCCACAGGAGCGTTTCCTCCATTTTCGCGTGTAGTGCCATGAGCTCGTGTGGCCGCATGCTGTCGAAGTCGATCTGCGACCATTCGTTGTAATGCTGATGAAAGTGCCGCTGGAAACGGTCGACCTTGCTGCGAATACGAAGGAAGTTCCAGCCAGAGCGCAGCAGCAACCTGAGCAGCAAGGGGAATTCGACCAGCCAGCGGCGCAGCGCGCCCGGTTGCGGCGTCTGTTCCTCAAGAAACAGCGGTTCTTTCAGTCCCATCATCGATTCCATGAATCGGCTGTTGTAGTTGTAGCCAGGAAACAGACGGACCAGCCGGTACCAGTTCTTAAGGTTGTAATACACACGTCCGCGAAACAGTCCGAGCATATTGTCGAACGCTTCACGATGTCGGTGGACCTCACGCGGCGAAATGCCCATGACTTCGGCGAAGCAGTGATAAACAATGGAGTAAGCGCGGCGAATGAAGCTGAACGTCATGGGCGTCGTGACGCCGGAGTAACTTTCGATGATGTTACTGTTATCCCAGATGACATGATTTCCGGCGGCGGGGCCGTCGCTGTCGGATTCGACACGGTTACTGATGCCGGTGACGGGGCGCGTCTGGAGGACAAAGAGTTCACCGTCGGCGTCGAAACAGAATTCAATGTCCTGAGGACGGCCAAAACCGTCCTCAATCGCCAGCGCCGCCCGTGTCACCTGTCGGACCTGTTCGTCAGACAGCGAACTCTGACGTTGAAGGTGCTCTGCAACTTCCGCGTGGTGCAGCTCGCCACGTTCAGTATCGAGGACCAGTTGCTCACGTTTTTCGGACAGTTCGCGCGTGACCTGGCTCGTTTCTTTCACGACCGTAAAGCTGTCGGCTGAAAAGCCCTGACTGACCAAACCTTCTCCCACTCCGAAAACGGAGTTGATGACAATCTCGTGCAGCGAACCTGTCGCCGGATGACAGGTGAATGCGACGCCGGACTGCCGCGCGTCGATCATCTGCTGCACGATGACCGCCATGCCGGTGTCGATGGGCGGCAGGCCCTGCTGCCGCCGGTAGGCCACGGCCCGGGGGCTGAACGCCGATGCCCACACCCGTTTGATCGCAGCGAGCACAGCTTCGATATCGCGCACATTCAGCACGCTTTCGTGCATTCCGGCAAACGAATGCTGCTCCCCGTCTTCCACCGCCGCCGACGAACGGACGGCGACGGTGCAGTCTGCCGGCAGTGTTCGCACGTGGGCGGCCCGAACGGCCTGTTCCAGCTCAGCAGTGATGGCGGCGCTGTCGATGCGCCGACGCATCTTAGCCGCCAATTGTTCGGCGGCCGCGTCGTCCGGACACTTGATGTTGCTCCCCACAATCCCGTGAAGTGCTGCGGCAGAGATGACATAAAAGCCAGGCACGGGCTGGCCAAGCGCGTGCAGCCGCAGCAGGTTCACCGCTTTGCCACCCAGCAGGTCCGCTGAAACCTCGATGGACAAATCGCTGCCGTCAAAGACCAATGGTGGGGACATTACAACGATCCAGTGAATTGAATGCCGTACGTCCGTCCCAGCTCAATCGCCAGTGCCAGATCGAAGGCGAAGATATAGATGGCGGCGTAGGTTTCCATGCGGTGGGCGGTCGCCGGTGACGTTTGGAATCGAAATTGAAAGAAACCGACCATGCAGACCATAAACAGCAGCAGCAGCAGGATGTAGAACCAGACGCTCAGGCCGTGAT
>JBDOMX010000932.1:0-3303 GCA_039831615.1 Planctomycetaceae bacterium | reverse complement strand
GTCGACGTGGTGACGAAGATCTCACGCGTATCGAGGTGGATGAACACCATCGCGTAGAGGTCGACAATGCCACGTTTCGTGATGGCTCGTTTCGAGAAGAAGTCGCAGGCCCACAGTGTCTTTGCATGAATCCTGAGGAACTCATCCCATGTTCCCTTGCCACGTTTCGGACGAGGATCAGTACCCTGCTCCTTCAGGATGTTCTTGACTGTCTGTCGGCAGATACGGCGAATTCCCAGCTTACGGAGTTCACCAAGAATCCGCGTGTAACCAAAGTCTGTTTCCGCAGCGATGTGACGGACCAGCCCTCGCCGTGGAATGTCAACTGGCGCGGTGTCAGCATTTGCCTGGCGGTCGAGGCTATCCTTTGTGCGGGCTGGTGGATGTTACGGCCACTTGCCATCCCGCCCGGATTAATCATCACCGGGTTTCTCGGCGGCTGGCTGTTCGGTGTCACCCTGCTGGCCTCATTTCGAATCAGAAATCCCAGAAAGCGTCTGATGGTTTTCCTTCCCATGGCCACACTGGGACCGATCGTCACTTTGATCGGTCGAGCAACGTTTTCGACACCTACAACACCGCTCTCATCATTCAGCTTGCCTATGATGGGCGCCTTCTTCGGTGTTGCTCTGGTCGTATCTGCCGCGAACCCCAAAAACCATCCGAAACACTGATTCCACAGAAAGTGTGTCCTGATTTTCGTCTGTCAGAATTTCCCGACCGTCGCCCTCATGATGCTTGTGTCGGGATCGACGTGCCTGTTCGGAGTCGGTGGCCACACCACACAGGCATAAGCACGCACGAAGCATCTGGTTGCCTGGGCACACTGGTGCAGATAGCTTCATGCGAATTTCCCGGTTATCGTGTGACCGTCTGTCAAATACGACCAGTCCTGAGGACAATCCACTAGCCGATGGAATTTCCAGATTTTACGAGAGGACAGCGATGAACGCACACACTGACGTAACGCCCCGACCTTTTGCGGACCTGGAGCAATTGCTTTCTGATTTGCTTAGTGACGTACCAGATTCCCGTTTCCTCTGGTGCACTGCTGGTACCGGTTTTGACACCCATGTTGAACGTTGCCGGGGACTTCTGCTTGGTGGGGCCAGCGCGCCGGGGTTTCTTAATGAGCCTGGGGGACAGTGCACACTGAAGCAAACACGCGTGCTCGGATTACCTGCGGGGGAGTGCGATCCACTGGAAGTCTGGGTTCCCGTTCTGGAAGTTGTCGTGAAGAACGAACAATCGCTGCTGGTTGTCGCTGATGACATGGACACACAGCTTCTGAAGACACTGCTTGTTAATGTCGATCGTGAAACCATTTCATGCTGTGTCATTGGGGCAGGAGGTTTCGCCGACATCAATGCCTTTCTGCAGTCGGGCGAGATGGCAAAAGCAGGTACGGCTGTTGTGAAACAGCTTTCGCTGATTGATCGAGTGTCGATTCGCCGCGCCGCGAGCGTCATCTTCTCCGGCGAGGAGCAGGATCTGGAAGGAACCATGAGTTCCATTGAATTGATCCATGTGGGGGGATCCGACGTGCACGATCAAATGCGGCGGTTGGAATTTCTGAGGTGTGCGATTCGCGACGAAGACGTCCGGCAGGGACACGTTCACTGACGCGGTGTGTAAATTGAAATCGACTTGCTGTGGTCTTGAATTGGTGCCACGGCATGATGACAGGCTGCATTGCGCAGCATTTTTCTTGGCTGGAATTCGATTAGTCCGCCCAAACGTGTATGATGCAGGAGTCACAGGGAGTGGTCCCATCGCCTCCGCATCCGTTGTCGCCCTGTTGGCCGACAGCGAACGCCAAAACAGAAATCCCAGGGGATTTGCCATGCAGAAAATCGTATGCGGGCTGACGATACTGATGGCATGCACCGTCGCAGCAGCACAGGATTCCAGGGCCAAACGGGTGTTGAAGAAATGCGAAGCGATGCGCCCAGGTGATCAGGAACTGGCCATGTATCGACTTGACTGGGCCGATTCCCTTGAGGAAGCGAAGCAGCGAGCCGCAAAAGAAGGCCGGCCAATCTTCCTGGTGATTATTCACGCCAAGTACGGTGACATCTCATCAGGGCATTGCTGAGCAACGGCGACTCAGGTCCGGGGGACCTCTTTAATCGATCGATCTGTGGTGGAATCACTACAGCCTTATATCGTGACCTCATGGCACGGTCACCGGGACGACAGGGAGATTCCGATGGCAGTGCGCACCGTGTGGAAGGACAAATTTGTGGCCCGTCGGGGGCCCGGTCTGCCACGACAGCCTCGTCAGAGTAACGTGGACCTGGCCGTTCTGAATTCGCAGGGACAAGTCGTCTATTGGTTTGACGCGATGCAGCATCAGGGTCCCCCCAGACAATCGCTGGCGCAATATACAAACCGGGAACTGGCAAAAGCCGCGGACCAATTGAATTTAGGAAGTCAGCCCGTTCCTCGCCGCACAATTCGATTGCCCGATCTCGAACAATCGCGAGGCGTGAGGATCTTTGTTTCCTTAAAGGACGACCGCATGCGTGCTTATCAGGCGCCGATCGTGGAAGTTGTTGCACTGAACGATAAGGACTGGAAGAACCTGGAATACTCCGATCAGACACGTACGGTGTCCGCGTCCTCGCTCATGAAATGGATGTCGCAGATCTACCCGTCGGGAGTGATGGAACGGACGGACCCACGCAGTAAGGAAGTATACCGCATCAAATCCGTCACCGGTGATTTGACTCAATCGCCGGCCGGCTCGAATGACACGTATCGGTATGCGCTCCTTTCCGGAATCGTACAGCTAACTGACGAAGGCCCGGATAACTTTAACTACTCCGGTAAAGTCGAAATCGTCCTCACGTATGAAAAGGACCGGGCAAATGTTTTCGCTTTGCGCGGAGTCTTCGAGGGTATCTATCCTCGATTTGATCGCATGCGCCGCGAGAACAGAAAAATCCCACTTCATGCTGTCTTCGAGTCGCGCCCAGACTGACCAAAGCGAAGTTGATGGTTGAATGCATCTTTCGGAGACCATGAAACCGTGATCTTCTCAATGGTTGATTCGGGTACAAGAAACATAATTCTGTAATGGCAGATGATTCGACGGTCACAGCCGCACAACCCTGCTGTTTACCACAACCTTTGGGACTTTTGGGCGCGAGTACTCGCCACTCACTCTGCGAGGCCGTAGGGTCAAAAACCTGAACCGACACGCCGTGAACAATTCTGTAAATTATCGTCATTTGACTTGTTCAGGCCGGAAGGCGGAGGGCCAATCTTGTAGATCACTCGGACATTGGTGTTGTCAATCTT
>JBDOMX010000164.1:0-3306 GCA_039831615.1 Planctomycetaceae bacterium | reverse complement strand
GGAGGTTCTTATACAGAAGGTGTCGGACATCCTGCGGACTGCGACGATCCATTTCAGCTCGATTTTCTGCTGAAGATCAATGATCGCGGCAAGTGTTCCCGGAAGCACGCTGTGCTGAACCTGGGACTTGGCGGCTATGAAAGCCGACGAATGACGATTCATACCGATGGCTGAAACCGTATTTGCCTCAAAACCCAGGCTCGACATGATTAACCGGTATGCGACGAAGTACTTTCGATCTTTGGTCAATCACATGATTGCTCAAGCTTTCGCGCTACGCGTGCGGGAACCCGGCAACGACGCCCGGTCACTTGCAGCTAACCTGCCGAATCACCTCAACGACTGACACGACTCTATGAAGAATCGATGCGTTGTCAGGACTCGCTGGAAAATTCTGGCCGCTACATGCGCGATGTGCCTGACTCTGAGTGCATTGGAAGTCGCTGCACGATCCTTTGTTGCGCTGAAGCGAATACCCCGTGTCAGACTCCTGCTGAACACAGATCTTGGTCTATACGCTCCGCACCCTTACCTCGGCTATGTTCCCAGACCCGGCTACCGCAGGGACGATTACCATGATGGTTGCCTGTCCATCAACACCATGGGGTTTCGCGGACCCGAAATCGAGCGAGTCAAGAAGGCCAACTGCGTCAGAATCGTTTGTCTTGGGGGCTCTACGACGTTTTCGACGCGAGCGGGCAATGCCACGACCTATCCACGACTGCTGGAAACGAAACTAGATGCAACTTACTCCCCGGTAGAGATAGAAATCATTAATGCGGGAGTTGGTGGATACACGTCCGCGGAAAGTCTCGTCAACTTTCAACTGCGTGTGCTGGATCTGAAGCCTGATCTGGTGATTGTTTACCATGGGATCAACGATATCCACCCCCGTGTGGTACCCGGATTCGCGACCGACTACTCACACTATCGCAAACCCTTTCAGCCACCCCAGCGGACTGTTTCGGACGCTGTTGCTGAATGGTCAACACTCTATGCCTGTCTGCGGTACCGGTTCCTGGTGGACCATCGCAACAATCTGATACGAATGACTACCAAAGTCCCGTACTATCTGGTTCCGCTCGACATTCAAGCAAAGAGCTTCGCTACAACAACGCCGGATACGTTTCGCCGAAATATCAAGACGATCGTTCAGTTGGCGAAAGCAAACGGTGTTCGAGTTGTCCTTTCGACATTCACCTACAGCAGGAGCCTGCATGACAGAATGTACACTGCTTATCATTCAGGGTCTTACTACCGCGGATACCAACAGCACAACGCTGTGATGACTGAGATCTGCCGTAAAGAAGGTCTGCTAAATGTCGACCTTGCCAGCAGATTTCCCAACGATGACGAATCACTGTTCTCCGGCCCAGTCCACCTGAACTCAAGAGGAACAGAGATCAAGGCACAGGTATTTCACGACGAGTTGGTCAACGCACGCATCATCGATCAAATTGTCAATTCGCGACCAGACTCCAAGGGCAACCTCCCGATTACGCTCCAGTGAGAACGCGCCAAAGTGTTCAATTGATCATTCGAGACAATAAATTACTTTGTACACCGAATGATCATTTTCTGATTCAGGACCCGGCACCGCGACATTAGTCCAAAGAATAAACCAAGAAGACGATGCACGAAGGGAATCCGAACGGTGAGCCGAAGCCACGGAGTGAGAAACCCGGTCGTTTCCGGAGCTGGGTAAAATGAAACCCGCCCGAAGTATTTCAGATTGAGTTTCGATTCTTCCACAGCCTTCTGCAATTCGCGCTTGCTGCAGAACTCTTCTGTGAAATCTTTGCTGACAAAACGCCAGATTCGCGGAGGCTCATGTCGCAACAGCCTCAGTGGAAGGCTCAGAAAGTTATCAACTACATTCCAGAACCGCAGAATATATCGCGATGGCGTTACCAGAACTAACTCGCCACCGGGCTTCAGTACGCGCCGAACTTCGGCAAGTGCCAGAAGACGACGTGCCGGTTCGATGTGCTCGTACACGTCCAGCATGGTGACGGTATCAAAACTTTCGGAGTCGCAGGGAAGTGATTCGGCAACACCATGACGCACGAAGTACGGGCCAGTCAGCTGATGCCGTTTTAGATTCTGGAGTGTTTTTTCTACCATGATCGGAGCCGGATCAACGCCGTGTTTTTCATCATATCGGGCTCGAAGCAGGTACAGCATATCACCGAAACCACATCCAAGATCCAGTAATCGCTGTCCTCCGGATACCAGCTCTTCGACTCGCGAGTTCCGGTCCCTGGTCATTTGTGCGTAAACAGCACTCCACTCCGGGTAGCGTTCAAACCACCATTTGCCGGGAGAGGCAGTCACTTTGTCGATGTAAGCACGCGGGCTGACGGACGGTAGTTGCAGTGTTTCCTGAGTTGTACTTCGGTCCTCTTCTGCTGGTCGGTCACATCATGCTGCCCGGGATGAACTCAACAGTGGTTCCTCGGTGATCAACTCCCGGAAATGATCACTTGTTGCACACAGTTCACTAAACTTGCCCTGCCCCGCCACCTGGCCGTTCCTGAGCAAGACAATTTGATCCGCTTCACGGATTGTTGAAAGACGATGTGCAAATAGAATCACAGTCAGCGTTCCACGCATCGCCCTTAACGATGACAGGATCTTTTGCTGGTTGACTGCATCCAATGAACTCGTCGCTTCGTCCAGAATCAAGACGGACGGCTGCCGAAGGAATGCCCGTGCCAGGGTAACGCGCTGCCGTTCGCCTCCGGACAGGTGGACTCCTCGTTCTCCAATGATCGTATCGAGCCCTGCGGGCAAATCCTGTATGACATCGCCAATTGCTGCGAGCTCGAGCGCCGTTTTGATTTCGGAGTCGCTTGCGTTCGGTTTACTCCACAGCAGATTTGCCCGCACTGTGTCGTTCAACAGGAATGATTTCTGTGGCACGTAGCCGGCGGCGTTTCGCCAGGCAGCAAGATTCCCGTGGCATAAGACCTGTCCATCAATCAGAACTTCTCCTGAATCTGGAATCAGCAATCCCAGCAAAACATCGGCCAGCGTGCTCTTTCCGGCTCCAGATTCCCCGACGATCGCTGTGACTTTCTGAGCCGGAATCTGCAGGCTGATGCCTTTCAACGTCGGCACCGCCTGAGAGCCGTAGCAATAGCAGACGTCACGCAGCATGAGCCCTTCTTTTATGCACAGTGGTACCATCGCCCCCTGCACCGGTTCAGCGACCCGTTCATACCGTTGATCAAGTCGACTGATCGTGTCCAATGCCGGCAAGGCGTGGATGACCTGCTGATAGTGACCCTGAACCTGTCTGAGTTT
>JBDOMX010001000.1:0-14858 GCA_039831615.1 Planctomycetaceae bacterium | reverse complement strand
CCAGTATCAGGGCGTAAGATTCCGCGGAGTGGGGGCTCCCGTGCTGTACCTCAACGATCCGCCAGGCATCCACCGCGCAACGCGCCGGCAGATTCTGAATGACGTCGTGGACCTCAACCAGCTACAGCATGAAGCGTCCGGGAATCCTGAGATCAATGCGAGAATCGCACAGTACGAGCTGGCGTTTCGCATGCAGGGTTCGATTCCAGCCATCACCGATACCCGCGACGAACCGGAATCGACCTGGCGACTGTATGGCGAACAGGCGAGGAAACGAGGGACGTATGCTTCACATTGCCTCCTGGCCAGGCGGCTGGTTGAGAACGGAGTTCGCTTTGTACAGCTGTTTCATCGCGGCTGGGATCAGCACCAGAATCTGCCGAAAGACCTTGCCAGTCAATGTCGCGATACCGATCAGGGCACAGCGGCTCTGATTCTTGACCTGGAACGACGAGGTCTGCTGCAGGACACGCTGGTCGTTTGGGGTGGGGAGTTTGGGCGCACCATCTATTGTCAGGGACAACTCACTGCCGATAATTACGGACGAGATCATCACCCCCGCTGTTTTACGATGTGGATGGCGGGTGGCGGTGTGGCGGCGGGCACAACTTTCGGCGAGACGGACGACTTCAGCTACAACATCATTCGCGACGGCGTGCATGTCCACGACTTGAATGCCACGATCCTGCACCTGCTGGGAATCGATCATCTGAGGCTGACCTACAGATTCCAGGGCCGGAACCACCGCCTGACGGACGTGCACGGAAACGTTGTGGACGCTCTGCTGGCGTGAATCGAAGCAAGTGCTGGCGGCGACGGCAACATCGAGCCACCAATCGTTGTCGTTGTGCAGGCTGCCAGCCTGCAGTCACGGTCTGGCAGCGCGTTCAAAACAGGCGACATTGATCGTATGAACATTCAAATTTCGGCGGATCGAAGCGAATCAGCTTCCGCCCCTCATTCGCGAGTATTCGTGTCCATTCGCGGTTCGCTTTCGTTGGTTACCAGTCCAAAGCCTGAGAGCCTGGCAAACCAGTGTTTCAGCAGAGGTGTGCGTTGGCAGCCACTGTTCGCTGTTAAAACCGATGCTGGCAGCATCGGCAACGTGGTCGACGCTGCCGGCGTCGACAGTGCCATTACGAACCAGTCCCAATTCCTGCGCACCCTGCCATCAATCCAGGCGAAGCACCTCCCGGACCGTGGCGATCAGGATCGGCCGCTCATGCCTGGCCTCAATGCTCATTTGATTGCTGAATAATCAGTCGCATGCATGTACGTGGATTCCGGTCGCTCACGCAGGATCTTACCGTCGATTTCAGAGGCTTTGGCGACCTTCTTCCACTCGGGATCTGCACGGAATGCTTCCCAGGAAGCCTGTGCCGCGTCTGGACTGTTATGCCGAATGATGTAGATCAATGTATCGCCGGAATCCGGCTCTTCAACAGGATGCCAGTAGGCCACCGACTTGATTCCGTGCTTCGCGAACAGGCTGATCGTGTGGTCTCGAAACCGAGCATCCAGATTCTTCAACCTGCCTTCGAGCGTGCGATAGATCCGGAGTTCAAAGGCCGCTGCGTCGCCCGTCGTGTCGGCCTTAAATTCGGGGGAATAATCAGCCGCGTTCATAAACACGGATTCAGGAGCTTTCGCCAGAATCTGTCCGTCGAGCTGTGATACTTTGGCGACCTTCTTCCAATCGGGATCTGCGATGAACGCCTGCCACGATGCTTTGGCAGCGGCCCGGCTTTCGTGTTTGAGCACATAGATCAGTGTGTTTTCTGACTGTGGCTTATCGGACGGCACCCAATACCCAACCGACGTCATTCCATGTTTGTCAAACAATCTGATGGTGTGGTCGCGAAATCGCGCATTCAGGTGATCCAGTTTTCCCTCGTTGGTCGTGTACGTTCGAAGCTCGTAGACGTCGGCAGAAGTATTTGTCGGCATCAGACACACGGCCAGTACTAACAGAGTCAAGAGGATCGTTCGTGACGACATTGATCATTCCAATCAATTCAGGATGGTGATGTGGGGAGCCCCGCCATCATACTGACGGACCGGCAGACGGCAACGGCCGGCTGCCATCCTACGTGATGTTGCTCTTCGCCCCATGCGAAGCTGGGATGTGATCAGGCAGCCTGCTGCAGATTCGACGGCCCGAACATCGGAGGCACCCCGTTCCGGCGCGTCAAGAACTTCGGTTTCGTGGTCGACAGCCCGATTGACACCTTAGGTATTGATCGCGGCAAGAACCTGCCCGGTCGTCACCTGCTCGCCGACGGCGACATTGACGGCAGCAATTGTGCCTGCGACCGGCGCAGGCACTTCCATTTCCATCTTCATGGCTTCCAGCACGATCACGGGCTGACCTTCAGCTACGCGATCTCCGTTACTGACCAGGATTTTGAACACAGCCCCCGGCATTTGTGATGTCACGGATGTTACTTCCGTGGCGACACCGCCTTCTTCCGGACCGGTCTTGCTCGCCCCAGCGCTCTTGATGTCGACGCGGAATGCCTTGCCATTGACGGTTGCCATGTTGCCTTCAAAGGCCATGAAGTAGTCTTTTCCATCGACTGTGACGGTGTACTGCGATGGATTGCGTTTCCCGGAAGACGCCGGTGCTGGAGCAGCAGCCTGAGCCTGTTTGTCGATTTTGCGCACGCCAACTTCGGCGTCGCCTTTGAGAAAACGGATCCCCTTTTCCTTACACGCAGCGGCAATGAAGATGTTCTCGTCCGTGATCTCCAGGCCTTCATCAGCGAGGACCTTCCTGGCTGCTTCGATTCCCTTGTTGGGATCTTCGTCGTTCATTTCCAGGGGCGGTCGGGTCGTCGGCTGTTTGCCGAGCTGTTTTTCTGCCAGTTCAACAATTTCCGGATCAGGGGCGACCGGCGTCTTTCCAAAGTAGCCAAGCACCATTTGTCCGTACGGTTCGGCGATCTTTTTCCACGGTCCAAACATGACATTGTTGAATGCCTGCTGGAAGTAGAACTGCGAAACCGGTGTGACCGATGTTCCGTATCCGCCCTTCCGCACAACGTCGCTCATTGCTTTGATGATTTCCGGATACTTTTCCATGATGTTGTTGTCACGGAGCATCTGAGTGTTGGCCGTGAGAGCGCCGCCCGGCATGGGACTCCACGGAATCAGCGGTTCGACCGCGGTCGCTTCAGGTGGCAGGAAGTAGTCCTGCATGCATTCCTTAAACACCTCTTCCGCTTCACGAACCTTTTCGATGTCAATATCCAGGTCGTATTCCGAGCCACGCAACGCATGCCACATGACCAGGATATCCGGCTGACAGGTTCCTCCCGAACAGGGAGCCATGGAAAGGTCGATCGCATCGGCGCCTGCATCCAGTGCCGCTTTGTTGGCGAGTACGCTGACACCGGCCGTTTCGTGAGTGTGGAAATGGATGAACGCGTCGGACGGCAGAATCTTACGTGCTCGAGAGATCGTGTCGTACACCTTCGATGGAACGGCTGTTCCGGATGCGTCTTTGAAGCAGACAGCATCGAACGGAATGTCCGCAGCCAGAATCTGCCTGAGCGTGGATTCGTAAAAATCGGCGTCGTGCGCGCCGCTGCAGCCCGGTGGCAGTTCCATCAGCGTGACGCACACCTGGTGTTTCAGTCCGGCGTCGACAATACATTGCCCGCTGTAGATCAGGTTATTGACGTCGTTCAGCGCATCAAAATTTCGAATCGTGCTGATGCCATGCTTCTTAAACAGTTCCGCGTGCAGCTTGACAATATCGCTGGACTGCGAGTCCAGCCCGACCACGTTGACACCTCGGGCCAGCGTCTGCAAATCCGCATCCGGTCCGGCAACCTCACGGAAGGAGTCCATCATGGCAAACGCATCTTCGTTGCAATAAAAATACAACGACTGAAAACGCGCGCCACCGCCGGCTTCGAACCATGAAATTCCTGCGTCACGGGTTGCTTCCACAGCCGGCAGGAAATCCTGAGTGAACACGCGGGCCCCGTACACGGATTGAAATCCGTCACGGAACGCGGTGCACATGAACTTGACCTTCTTAGCCACGATGGTTTCTTTCGTTCTGTCGTCTCGAATGATGCGTGCGTTCAGTTCTCAGCTGGATCCGTTGTGCTGTCCGCAGTTCCGCGGTTTTCCAGTGCGGGAGCGACGCGGAACGGTTCGACCGTCGTTGGATTTGCGGCGGCATCCGAACTCCCGCCGTTTTCCGGTGACGGAGCGACAGCGGCTGCCGGCTCGATCGAAACCGATGTTTCCTCGAGTGGCATGACTTCCGGAACAGCAGCGTCGTCGAGTGGTGGTGCCAGCACTGCCCACAACACCCCTGCGGCGACCGCTGAGCCGATGACGCCGGCCACGTTGGGTGCCATCGCGTGCATCAGTAAGAAGTTGTGAGGATCTTCCTGCTGACCAACCATCTGGACAACTCGGGCGGAGTCCGGCACTGCGGATACTCCGGCAGCTCCAATGAGGGGATTAATCTTTTCGGTGAGGAACAGATTCATGAATTTGGCGAACAACAGTCCGCCGGCTGTCGCCACGGCGAAGGAGAGTGCTCCCAGTGCAAAAATCGACAGCGACTCTTTGGTAATAAAAGCATCGGCCTGAGTGCTGGCTCCCACGCAGAATCCAAGCAATATCGTGACGATATCGATCATCGACGTGCGCGCTGTGTTTGCCAGACGTTCTGTGACCAGACTTTCCTTCAGCAGGTTGCCGAAGAAGAGCATTCCCAGCAAAACGATGGCACCTGGAGCAATCATCGTGCAGATCAGAAACGCGGCCACCGGGAAGATCATCTTCTCGCGAGATGAGACCTTTCGAGGCGGCTTCATGCGAATGAGCCGTTCCTGTCGCGTCGTCAGCAGCTTCATGATTGGCGGCTGAATGACCGGCACCAGGGCCATGTACGAATAAGCGGCAATGGCAATCGGACCGAGCAGATGCGGGGCGAGCTTTGATGACAGAAAGATGGACGTTGGTCCGTCCGCGCCACCAATGATGCCAATCGCTCCCGCTTCTTCCGGTGTGAAATCGAGCGCGAGAGCGCCGAGAAACGTAAGAAACACTCCGACCTGAGCAGCCGCCCCCAGCAGCACGAGTCTGGGGTTCGAAAGCATGGTGGAGAAATCGGTCATAGCACCGATTCCCAGAAAAATCAGCGGAGGATAAATCCCCTGACTGACTCCAAAGTACAGATACTGCAGGACACTATTGCTGTCATAGACACTCAATGCCATTCCCGGCACGGTCGGAATGTTGCCTACGATCGCTCCCATGCCGATGGGGACGAGCAGCAGCGGTTCGTAGTCCTTCTTGATCGCCAGGAAAATGAACAGGATCCCGACCAGGATCATGATCAGATTGCCCAGGGTCATCGACACGAATCCGGTCGTGTTCAGAAAATCGAACAGGATGCTCATTACGCTTCTTTTTGCTCCGCGGCACACGCCGATTGATTCATAACCTGAATAACACAGGAGCCGCTATCCGCCGGCGGCTTTACCTGTCCCGACCTGTCGCTGCACTTCGGTGTGGAGGACATAACCAATCGCTGCAAGGATTGCTTCATCCGGCAGCAGACTTTCCGACGGATCTACCGGAGCATGACGATCCGGGACCTCCGGCAGGACCTCGGCGACGACTGCCAAAATCCGAGGCAGTGCTGATATGAAGAGTGTGATCAGCAGCAGTGCTGCGAAGACGATGGCCATCCCCGTGGCAGCAATGGCACCTCCATCGCCTGATTCAACCTGCGCGAGAATGAGAGTGAATGCCGGATTCATGCCCCAATAAACCTCACTAAGACCCGTTGCCCGTTTCGTTTCGCGCCTGCAACCACGTCCTGCGACAGTCGTTTTCCATGTCTTTGTTCTGCCCGCGCGTGGGATCCGTGGTGGCAACAGTCCTCCTGCTGCTCGGATCGTCGCGCGGGAACACGCGGCCGGAAAAATCTATAGCGATTTACTGCCGCAATTTCACGCAGAAAACACGCTGGAACCGGAAAGCTTCAGGAACCAGGATGATGGTTCCAATTCTGGTACTTTTCGGCTTGTCAGGACCGCAAAGAAGATCGTTTTTCAGCAGAGAATGCTGCGTTGGCCGTTGACTTCCTGGTCGGTGCGGTCAGCCATTGACGTAGTGTCGATCGCATCGACGTGATACCGGATTGGACGCGTCGCGGGTGTGACCATACGATGTACCGTCAATGTTGCCATCCCTGCCGGAGAGATTCATGCGTTTGAACCGTGCCCTGCTGTGCCTCGCCGTGTGTTCAGCGAGTTGCTCGCTCGTCGGCGCCGCTGACTGGCCTCAGTTTTTGGGACCTGGGCGGAACGGGATTTCCCCCGAAACAAATCTGGTCAGCACATTTCCGAAAGCCGGGCCAGGCGTCCTGTGGCGAACGGATCTCGGAGTCGGTCAGTCCGGCATCGCGGTGAGTGACGGCACGGTGTACACGCTGTTTCAGGATGATGACAGCCAGTATGTCGTCGCACTGGACGAAGCAACTGGCGACAGGAAATGGCTTTCCGGAATTGCAGACGCGTACGAAAATGCCATGGGCAACGGGCCAAGAGCGACGCCGGTCATTGTGGATCAGACCGTCTGTGTGTTCACTGGCGAAGGAATCCTGGCAGCACTGGCGACAGCCACCGGTGACGTCAACTGGCAGGTCGACACAACACAGAAACTCGATGCACGACCGGCTGGCTATGGAATGGCTTCGTCTCCTCTCGTGATTAACGGAACTGTCATTGTCCACATCGGATCAGCAAACGGAACGGTGGCGGCGTACAGTCTTGAGACAGGCGACATGACGTGGGCGGCAGGGAGCGACGCCTGCGGTTATTCATCGCCGGTGCAAATGACTTTCGACGGTTCCGAACAGATTGTGACTTTCTCCGCAGAGTCTGTGATGGGGATTTCACCGGTCAGCGGCGAGCCACTGTGGCAGTACCCATTTGTCACTGACTACGACTGCAATATTGCCGCTCCGATTCAGGTCAACGATTCGTCGCTGTTGATTTCTGCCGGCGAGAACCACGGCGCCGTCCTTCTGACAGTGACACAGTCGGACGACGGGTGGAGTGTTAATGAGACCTGGGCTTCCCTTGGAAAACGCAGCGTTCTGCGGGCAGAATGGCAGACGCCTGTCCTGCTCGATGGACATGTGTTTGGCCTCGACAATGTCGGTGCGGCCGGTCCGATCACAAATCTTGTCTGCATCAACGCATTGAGCGGGGAAGCTGTCTGGTCGAAGAAACGGTTCGGCAAATCCAATCTGACGCTCGGCGATGGTAAATTGTTCATCAGTACCGTGGATGGTGAACTCGTCATTGTTGAAGCAACAGCAGAGGGTTTTCGTGAAACGGCGCGCGCCAGGGTCCTCGGAATGACCCGACAGGCACCGGTGATCGCGAACGGCCGACTGTATCTGCGCGATGACAGGGAAATCGTGTGCATCGACGTTCGCGCACAGGGTTGAACGGGCTGCCGTCGGATAATCGGTTAACGGTCTGTACGCGGAGAAAGAACATTGGATTCGGAACCGTATCTGGCATTGAAGACTGCGATGATGCCGCGGGATACCAACAAATATGGCACCATCTTCGGCGGAGTTCTGTTGAGCTACATCGATCTGGCCGCCGGAATCGGTGCGCATCATTTTGTGCGGTCCAAAGGCTGGCCCGAACATGCCCTGGTGACGGTGGCGATGGATCGGATTGAATTCAAACAGGCGGTCTTCGTCGGTGATACCGTCAGTTTTTGGACAAACGTGGAACGCATCGGCAATACGTCGATCACGCTGCTCGTGTCCGTCGAAACGGAGCGGAATCTTGAAACGATTCAGGTCACTCAGGCATCCGCGACGTTCGTGGCGATCTCAGAATCGGGCGCCCATCGATCAGCAGTGCCTCTGCGCGGTAGCGCGAGCGAGGACATGGGGGGTTGAACCGGTCTCCCGCGTGGCGTTCACTTGATGTTGGAATGCGTATCGGTCGCAGCCCCCACGTTGGCGGTGCGCCGCTGATGAAAAATGTGCTTCCGGCTCTTTCGGTGCCTGTCGTATTTTCGAGTTTGAATCTTAGTATCTCCCTTCTCCCGTGGTTGGGAGAAGGAGGCCGGAGGCCCGATGAGGGCACGTTCTGTACCGCGATTCCGTCGCAGATCTGAGTCACACCCCCGTGTCGCTGTTACACGGCGCACGAACGGCCCGGTCGATGCTCCAGCGTCGGTTTTGACAGAGAAGAGTGGCTGCGAACGAACGCCACGGCTGTAACACCGGTTGGCTGCGTTCCCAGGCTCTGCTCTGACAACCAACGAAACAGAACCGCGAATGAACGCCAATCAACGCGAATGGTGCTCTGACTGGATCGGTCATGAATCACGTTAATGCGCGACATGGCAAGGGTATGCGGATCACGTGATTCAGCTGTTGCTGTGGTTGATCTTATTGGCGTGAATTCGTGTCCATTCGCGGTTCAAAAAAGCGCGCTGTCTTGACGGCGCACGAACGGCCCGGTCGACGTTGCCGACGCTGCCAGCGTCGGCCGGACAGAATCTCCGGTCACTCAAAGCGATCGAATACACCACGCCCACTGTCCGAAGTTTTCTTCAATGCCCACCCGAAACTCAGACAGCTGTGGAATCTCGGCAAGTTTCAAACTGTCGATCAGCCGGTCAGCAAACCATGCGGCAATCAATTCGGCCGTGGTGTTGGCAACCGGCAGGACGTAACAGTCTTCCTTAGGAAACACCCAGCGACGTTCGTCAAAACGGGCGGTCACTTCCTGTTTTTGCGTATCACTGGCGATGGAGATGTGAGGATGCCGATCCGGCAGAAGGACTCGGTGATCCAGTTGGCTGACCAGGTCCTGCGTCGCATCCCGCAGGGCAATGAAGTCGTAAACATAGTGATTCTCATCCAGTTGACCTGCGACGACCACGTCGACTCGCCAGTTATGTCCGTGGAGACGCTCACACACGTTGCCGTTGAACGTGATAAAATGCGCCGCGCTGAAGACCAGTGAGTCCTTGGTGACTCGCGATTCGAAGGTGGACGTCACGGTGATTCCTGAGAATTGATTTGATGGAGCAACGCTGCGTCAACACTGTACCGCCCGGAACGCAGGCCCGCGAAAATGATTGCTGCAATCATATCGGCGGTTGTTCCAGGATTCAGACGGTTGCCGTCGGAACGCAGATATGCGTCGAATTCCGCGTAAAGCCTGTTCGTTCCTTTTTTGCCGGGCCAACCGGCAGTAAGCACTTCAGTCGCTTGTCGTTGAACCCGATCAGCCGTCCGTTTTCCTGACTTGCGGACGATCAGAGAGTCGCCGTACTGCGACAGGAGTTTCAGAGCGAGCCAGCCAATTCGGTGTGGTCCTTCGGCATGCCTGGGGGAGTCGGTCAGCCAGTCCAGGCCAACAGTGAGGACGTCACGAAAATCACTGCTGTACTGCAGGGCGATCAGATCGTGTGTGGCAGCGTATCGCATGCACTGCAGCAGAGTCTCCGTGGGACGGTCATGCACGTCCTGGACCTCTGCCTTGCCCAGCCCGCCCGGCGCCGCCACACGGATGGCCCGGTAAGTCCAGTCAGCATCCTGCACGGTCAGTCCTGACAGAACTGTCGGAAGTCCTGCGGACAGCGTGACCGACGCCGGAACGGCGGCCATCGGCGCCAGCAACAGCAGGATGCCGAGATTCGTATTGTGTCCGACAGCTTCACGCGTGGCCCGGGCCGCTTCGTATATCGTCCGACCGACCGTCGTTGGTGTCGCCTTTGCAAGAATGGGCGACGCGGCCTGAGCGGAACAACAAAAATCCTCGACCGTAATGCTGCCGAAGGGATGACTCGGAGACACATTGCCTGGTTTCTCGGAAAGTACTTCTGCCAGGCACGCCTGAACGAGCCAGTCCCTGAGCTGCAGTGTTGAGAATTCGTTTGGCATGCAAGTATCAACAGACCGGCGGGCACAGTAATTCAGGATTCCAGCTGCTAAAACTGCAGTTCAAGGATCAGATCACGAACGTCGGTGACCTGGATGCGGTCTTTTTCCACAGCACGATTGGAACACAGGAAGACGGGTGCGTCGGTTTCCAGTTGATGTTCATCGGGCAGCCGACCGTGACTGCCTTTCACGATCGATGCATCAAGCCCGATTAAGTCCATGTAGTAGCGAAATCCCAGCAGCTTTCGACCCAGCCGGCGAGCAACACGGAGCTTTGGAAACCGAATCGCGGGATCAACGAACAATTCAACCGGGTCGTACCCCGGCTTGCGGTGAATATCGACCGTCCGTGCGTAGTCCGGGGCTAACGCATCGTCCTGCCAGAAATAATAGGTGAACCAGGCATCTCGACCACTGACCGCAACAAGATCACCGCTACGCGCGTGGTGTAGTCCGATTTGCCGCTGCGCAGCCCGGTCGAGTACGAGCTCCACTCCTTCTGTTTTTTCCAGCAGCGCTTGCACGGCCGCGATGTCGGCTGCACGTTTGACATATACGTGCGCGACCTGGTGGTCGGCCACGGCGAACGCTCGGCACGCACCGTAGTCAAGAGTCTCCCAGCCCGGTTTTTCGCGCCGCACGGTAATCAGCCCGGAATCTCGCAGAAGACGATTAATATGAATGGGTCGATTCACATTGGTGATGGCGTATTCGGAGAGCACGATGACATCGGCGCCCAGATCTCGTGCGGCATGAATCAGCTTGCCGGCTTCATGATCAACCTGACGAATGTCGACAGAAATGGCTGGGTCCGTCGGACCGAGCCGCTGCAGATTGTAATCCAGATGCGGAAGGTAGCAGAGCAGGAGTGATGGTCGTTTTTCGCGTAGGATTTCCAGGCTGGCGTCGGCGATCCACGCACTGCTCTTAATGTCGGCGGTCGGTCCCCAGAAACTGAACAAAGGGAATGCACCCAGACGTTCCTGCAATCGGCTGCGAAGGTCCGGCGGGTGACTGTAAATATCGGGGAGCTTTCGGCCGTCCGCGGGATAAGAAGGTCGAGGCGTCACGGACCAGTCCACATCCGCATACATATTATACCACCAGAACATCTTGGCGGTGGAATGCTGCGGGTCACGTTGCCTGGCCGTTTCGAATACTTTTTCGCTTTGAACCAGGGCGTTGGACTGTTTCCAAAACAGCACGTCGGCAAGATCTCGATCGTACCAGCCGTTGCCCACGATTCCGTGCTGAGCCGGCATCGCACCGGTCAACAGCGATGCCTGGACGCTGCAGGTGACGGCCGGCAGGACTGTCTGCATCGGTCGGCCAAAACCCGTCTCCAGGAGAGATCGGATGTTCGGCGTGTGCTCACCGATCATGTCCCAGCTCAGACCGACAACATTGATCACGACGAGTGGTCGGGGAGTGGAGGGCATGGACATGTGCGACAAACGGTTCTGGAAACAGAATGGATCCCGGCCTGCGGAAGCTGCGCGGCGCCCGCAGCGGCCGCGCAGCGTGCGGGGATTCGATCATTCGTCGGTGACACAGCCCTCGGAGGCAGATTTCACAGTCTTGATGTATTTGTAGAGTGTTCCTCGCGTGGCCTTGAAAGGTGGCGGCGTCCAGGCGTCACGACGTTTTTGCAGCTCTTTGTCGGACAGGTCGACGGCAATTTGGTTGGATTCAGCGTCGACTGTAATTGCATCACCGTCCTGCACCAGAGCGATGGGCCCACCCACCTGAGCTTCCGGAGTGATATGGCCCACGATGAATCCATGTGACCCGCCACTGAATCGACCGTCTGTCATGAGCGCCACGTCCGAACCTAATCCGGCTCCCATGATCGCTGATGTGGGTGTCAGCATTTCGGGCATTCCCGGGCCACCCTGAGGACCTTCATAGCGGATGATGACGACATCGCCCTTTTTGATCTGATCCTGTTCCAACCCTTTCAGCATCTCTTCTTCGGAATCAAAGCAGCGTGCGGGACCGGTAAACGTCAGGCCTTCTTTTCCTGTGATCTTGGCCACAGCACCGTCAGGTGCCAGATTCCCGCGCAGGACCCGCAGATGACCGGTCTGCTTAATTGGCTTTTCAACCGGCTGGATAATTTCCTGCCCTTCGGCCAGTCCGGGAAGATCCTTCAGGTTTTCTGCCAGTGTCTTTCCCGTGACCGTCAGACAGCTGCCGTCCAGCATGTCCTTTTCCAGCAGGTATTTGAGCACGGCCGGTGTGCCGCCCACCGCGTGCAGATCTTCCATGACAAAGCGACCGCTGGGCTTCAGATCGGCCAGAAAAGGGATGCGGTTGCTGACCGCCTGAAAATCGTCGATGGACACTTGCACATCCACCGCCCGAGCCATGGCAATCAGGTGCAGAACCGCATTGGTGGAACCGCCGAGCGCCATCACCGTCACCATGGCATTCTCAAATGCCGCTCGTGTCATGATGTCACGAGGCTTAATGTCCTGTTCCAGCAACACGAGAATTGCCGCCCCGGCCGCACGACATTCTTCCAGCTTCTGAGGGTCTTCTGCAGGGATTGATGAGCTGTAGGGCAGACTCATCCCCATGGCTTCGATGGCAGAGGCCATCGTGTTCGCGGTGTACATCCCGCCACAGGCGCCGGCACCTGGACAGCTGTTGCGCACGATGTCCTGACGTTCAGCATCAGAAATGGTTTTCGCCAGATACTCTCCGTAGGACTGAAATGCGGAGACGATATCCAGCTTGTCTTTGCCGGCGCTGCAACCTGCTCGGATGGTTCCACCGTAAACCATCAGCGACGGTCGATTGACTCGACCCATGGCCATGATGCAGCCCGGCATGTTTTTGTCACACCCAGGCAGCGAGATATTGGCATCGTACCACTGGGCTCCCATCACGGTTTCAATGGAGTCGGCAATCAGGTCACGCGACTGAAGTGAGTACGACATGCCTTCCGTGCCCATGGAAATACCGTCGCTGACACCGATGGTATTGAATCTCATGCCCACCATTCCGGCTCCCTGAACTCCGTCGCGTACCTTTTCGGCCAGGTCAAGCAGGTGCATGTTGCAGCTGTTGCCTTCGTACCAGACACTGGCGATGCCCACCTGAGCCTTATTCATGTCCTCTTCAGTGAGGCCGGTGGCATAGAGCATCGCCTGGGAGGCACCCTGTGACCGTGGCTGGGTAATTCGACTGCTGTACCTGTTCAGTTCTGCCATGACGTCTGTTTCCGGGGGGCATGTTTCGACAGGTCCGCGTCCGGTCGGTGCCGGCAACCGCGGAGACTGTCCTTTCGGGCATGAAGGGCGACAATAGTAGCAGGCAACGGAGGGTCGCTCGACCACTCACCGCAGATTCGTCAGAAGCGGTGATGAATGTTGACCGGGAGTCCGTTGCGGCGCCCGCTACTGTCCGCTGGAACGACTGCCACCAGGCGATCCGGTGATTTCGGCATCCGCGGGGAGCGGCCTGGCAGCGACTCTCAAACCCAGCCCGTGACCGAACTCCCGCAGTTTTCGAAAATGTGCGAAGTCATCCGGATAGAGCCACACGGTCAGCAGGGCCTCAAAATCGGCGGCTTCCGCAATCTGGCGGAATCGGGATCCGAATTTGATTGCTTCGTCGACCGATTCAGTGTGCAGGGATTCGACAGGAATGACGGTCCAGCGTGACACGGCAATCCGGAACCCGGACGACGTCCCATGGACTCCTTCCAACAATGACGGTGCCTGGCGGGCGACAGCATACTTCATCGTATAGCCGCCGACCGGTCCACAGATTCCTTCGTATTGACCGAACCGCCGAATCACGTCCGCTCGGTTCGCAACCTGCCGTTTTAAACGCTCCAGCAATGGTTCGATGGGTACCCATGAAATGCGGCCGCCACTCAGTCGAAAATGCAATTCCTGCTCACTGTCCGTTCGCACCACAGGCGACAGCCGATGTTCCAGCCGGTCCTTTGACAAAGCTGCCTGGGACTGCTGCTCTTCGATCACTTCCTGCAGCTTCTGAGTCTGGACGGTGATTTCCTTGAGGTCCGAATCCGCGGCTGCCTGCCGGTCGTAAACCAGCCGGGTGGCTGAGAAGATCGCCTGGTGCTGCGTTTCTCCAGCGGCTGTCTGGTCCTGCAGCACCGCGACCAAATTGCGAAGCTCGTTGACATCGCCTGTGAGAGCAACGATGTCGGAGTCTGACCGCTTTGCCTGTTGGCGGCGCGACGCTATTGCCACTTTGACTTCGGCCGCCTGTTGACGCAACTGTGAAATCCGGTCCGTCAGCTCGGCTGAATTCGACAGCAATTCTGAATACTCATCCTGCAGGCGAGTCGCTTGTTTGGCTTTGACGGCTGTTTCCGCTTGAAGCAGCCTGAGATGCTCTGAACTCAATCGAATGCCCGGCTTGTGCTCTCGGTGACTGGACACCTCCGTGCCGAGCAGCCCTGTATTGGATGCAGCCACCGCAGTTGCAGCAACGGGCGGCTGACGCGCGACCTTGACCCCGGCAACCACAATCAGAATGATCAGGATTCCCACGATATTGGCGATGATGTCGAGGAACGAATCCGACCCGAAGTCGGGATCTTCGCCGGCGGTGCGTCGCCTCATGGCAGTTCCTTCGTGCTGGAAACCTGAGACGCCACGCGATGCACAGGAGAAGTCATCACCGATATGGATCCTGCGGCCCGATCGATCACATGAGCATCCAGACTCACGATCGAGGAGACAGGAATATTCAGATCATGCAACTCAGCCGCCAGCTGAAGGTACAACGTGTGGGCTCCGGGGCTGACGACAAATTTCGCAGCAGGCAACGTCATTTCGGCCAGCGGATGCGGGCTGCGGCTGCTGATTTCAAACAGGCTGCCTGCGAGGGAACCAACAATCTGATTGATGGCCTGCCCGTG
>JBDOMX010000111.1:0-14867 GCA_039831615.1 Planctomycetaceae bacterium | reverse complement strand
AGCAGCGATCGACAGTTTTCTACGCGCAGTCAACGCGCATAAGGTGCCTAACGGCCTGCAGGAAATCTGAGTGGCAGCGTATTACGCTGATTGGTGGCCGCGGCGGAGGTTCGAGAACCCATATTCCATTGCTCCCGCGAGCCAGAACCCGCCACAACTTTTCGAAAACTGCTCTGGAATCTTCTGCCGACTCTCCATCGACCACCAGCACCTGCTGGCGGTTTTTTCATGGTGCTCGCAATCCATGGGCCCGCCGTCGCGGATTGATGTGCCGGCTGAATTCGGAGTGCATTTCTCACGGCAGCCGATACGGCACCGGCCGCATTCGACTCACGGGTGAAAACCGCGAGTGAGCGGTGCATTTGTTCCGCCAGCGCGGAAAACATTTCGCGTCATCGCGTTTAAAATCCTGTTCATGGGCAACTCGACATGGCGTCCACTCCCGTTTTTACAGGTGGCGGTGGTGTCATGGGGGAAACCAGGAACGGTCTGTGGCACGCGCTGTGCATAGACGATAGCCGCCGACCTTGGCGCACGGCGAACTCGTACCCGCAGTTCGGCTGAGACGGATTTCGTTTCGTCGAAGCGACAGGCAGTCTCGCTGTTCAACCAGGTTCGCTGGCGAAGAATTCGGCAAAAGTCTCCGAACCACGCGCCACATCTGATCATCATTCACCCGCAAAGCACAGCGTGACCATGACGGCATCCGTCGTTGACATTCTGGTTCCCCGCGTGGAAACGCGACCATCCAATTCGGTGAAGGGTCCGGCTGCAGTCGATGCGGCAGACGAACCATTCAGCGAACAGTTTGGCGAGGCACTCAACCGAGCGCAGCCGAAGGACTCGCCCGCTCGTGCCGCGCAGAACGCAACACCGACTGCCCGCACTTCGCATTCGGACAATCCGGATGAGACGGTGCACGCGGGCGACCTGCCAGGACCAAAACAGGATTCAGACCAACCTGCTGAGGGCCGTGACAAGGCAGCCTTCGTAACGACGTTGCTGACGATCACCGGGACTCTGGAACCGTCCTCGAAACAACTGCATACCACTGGCACGCGTACGGTCGAAACCGAGGCGCAAGACGAGGACGATGTCGGACCTTCTTCTACCAACGCACATCAGCCTGGATTTCCTGTCTCAGGTCATCCGGATCCATCACCGACAAACATTCGACATCCGGAGGCAACTCAGGGTCCTGCGGACGATACCAGTGTGGCGGCCGCGTCTGGCACTACGTCGGCAGGATTGCCGGAACGTGGCAGAATTACTGCTGAAGCCACGCGGACCGCGGTTCGGGACGACGCGAATTCAACACCACCTGCCGTCACCGTTCGAGTCGCCCTGGGAACTCGACTGACTGGGGGCGCCTCGAAGCAGCTGGCTGTCACAACGCAAGGCGATTTGATTCTTTCTGACGGGCAGCAACCGTCCCTTGATGCAGCTCCGACGGTCTCCCTGACCATCGAAACCGAAGTGGAATCGCAATCCACTGTTCAGTCTGCCGAATCGAAGACATCGGACCAGGCGAACGGCGGTGATGAAACCGCTGGACCCGTGTTTCGTCAAAACCGTGTGCATCCGGGGTCGGCGTCCGACGATCAACAACACGTCCTGGACGATCCCGCCAGCAGCCTGGATCGGAACGCGTTTGATCGTTCGAACCAGCCACTGACGTCAGCTTTGTCCCACCTCATGCCGGGTCCGGCAGCAACGGCTACAGCGCAGGCTAAAACTGCGCACCCCGTGACGGGGCAAGTGGCCAATGCCGTCGCACAGGAGTTGCGAGTTCAGTGGGAACCTGGCGAACAGGTTCGCGCCATTTCTCTTCGATTGGATCCTCCGGAACTGGGAGCACTTCGAATCGATGTGCGATCGACCGCCGACGGGCTTCAAATGCGGGTGGCAGTCGCGGAAGACGTCACACTCGAGATGCTGACCACGCGCGTTCCCGAAATTGAACAGCTGCTGAAACATCAGGACATGAACGTCCACCGTGTGACGATCCAGCGGCTGGAGTCAGAGGCGGAAGGCTCAACATCGTTTGACCACCAGTCCCACGACTCTCCTGAACGACACTTATGGGGACAGGACGACCGTCGGAGACAGCGGGAAAGCCGCGACCAACACCCCCAAGTCACGCCGCCCCGTGATCCGACATCATCATTATCCAAACGGCACTCACGAATCGGCATACGAGCATAGGTCAGGCACACGAAACGATTTAACGCACATCGAACCAGGCTGATGTGGCCATCACCAACGGAGCAATGGAATGGAAACGACAGGTTTTTCAGCAGCCACCGGACAGGCTGAGTTTTTGCAACTGTTCGTGGCACAGCTACAGAATCAGGATCCGCTGGAACCCGTTGGGCAACAGGAGTTCCTGGGGCAACTCGCCCAGTTTTCGACGGTCGAAGGACTGGAAAAACTCAATGCGAAACAGAGCGACTTCAATGCTCAATTCGCGGAACTGCTGCAGCTTCAACTGCTGAATAGTGGCACAGATTTGCTCGGAAAGACGGTCACGTATGGTCCTGAGGAAAATTCCGGAGTCGCCACGGAAGTTCGTCAGGAAGCCGGACAGGTGCTGATCCGCGTGGGTGAGATGCTGGTTCCGGTGGGCGACATTTCCAGTGTGGCGACTCCTCCACCCGTCTGATGTCGTCGCTCATCTCGTGCGGACTGACTGCAGACCAGAACCTGTGAATCAGGAACTGCAGCCACCGCAGCGAACAAACAGATTTAATAAGCACTCCCAACCTTCTTCAGCTGAAAGCAATCGATCATGGCCAACGCCCTTCTGAGCGGAATTTCGGGACTTCGCGGACATCAAAAGATGCTGGAGGTGATTGGAAACAACCTCGCGAATATCAATACGACGGGTTTCAAAGCATCACGAATTATTTTTTCTGACCTGGTCTATGATACCACCCGCGGCGGCACAGACGACACGGACGTCATCGGAAGTATCAATCCCATCCAGGTCGGAACAGGGTCTCAAGTCGCACAGATTGACCGCCAGTTTACTCAGGGAAATATGGAGCAGTCGGGTGAAGAGCTGGACATGGCAATCTCAGGAGCTGGCTTTTTCGTCGTTGGAAGTTCTGAGGAGACGTTTTTCACGCGAGCCGGCGCCTTCACGTTGACAGAAACCGGTATGCTGGTGGATTCTGCCACTGGGTTCGCGGTGCGACGAATTGGGACGGTCGGTGAGCCGAACGGAATTGACCCCGCGTTTCAGACACCGGGAGACGATCGCATCGTGATTCCGAAGGGTGCCAACATTCCCGGATTTGTGTCGACTAAGGTGACGATCAGCGGCAATCTTCCGGCATCCTCAACTGGTCCAGTTGCTGAAACTGTGCAGATGTCCACGGCACTACTAACTGGAGGCGCGGCAGCCACATCTGGAACGGCTTTGAACAGCCTTGATTCCAACACGGTCGACTATATCACAGGCGATGAGATCCTGATCACAGGCAATGATCACGACGGCACGCCAGTCTCGTCCACTTTTACGTTTGGAGCAGGCGCGACGACATTGGGCGATCTGGTGACGGCCTTCGGAACGACGTTCCCACAGTCCACAGCGAGTCTGGATGCCGCTGGCCGAATCCAGATTCAATCGTCTACAACCGGTGCCTCTCAGCTGAATGTTCAGCTGACCGATGCCTCAGGAAGCACCGGAAGCACTACTTTCACATCACATAACTTTATTGATACTGCCATTGGCCAGGACGCCGACTCATTTGCGAACAGTGTTGAGGTGATTGACGAACGCGGATTGACACACACCGTCAACTATACCCTCACAAAACAGGCAGATTCGACATGGACACTCGACGCCTCACTCGCTCCGGCGGACGGAACAATCCTCGACGGTCAGGTTACCGGAATTGAATTCGATACCGACGGGTCTTTTCGCCAGGTCAGCGGTTCCGGCATCGGTGATGGGAATCTGATGTTTCAATTCAGCAACGGCACCGCTCCATTGACAGTCGCACTCGAACTTGGGACTCCCGGTACGTACGCTGGACTGACAGAAGTCGGTAGTCCGCAGTCACTAGAAGCATCAGCTGATGGATTTGAGCCCAGCACACTGGCTTCAGTTCAAGTGGACTCCGATGGGACTTTGTCCGGTGTCACATCAACCGGTCGACGCTTTCCGCTGGCACAGATGTCAATCGCAACATTTGCAAATCCGGACGGACTGAATTCTGTGGGCAGTAACTTTTTTCAGAGTTCATTAGCAAGTGGCGCGGCGAATCTTGGTACGGCCCTCTCCTTTGGACGTGGTTCCATCGCTTCACAACGCCTCGAAGGTTCAAACGTCGACCTGACCGCCGAATTTACACGGTTGATTATCGCCCAGCGAGGCTTCTCTGCCAACGCCAGGACCATCACTGTTACTGATGAAGTCCTCCAGGAGCTCACTAATCTGATCCGATAAGCTTCGGTCGACAGCTGACTGGCATCGCCGAGTTGATTAAACAACGGCATGTGCGACGTCGGTCATCAGGTTGTCAGCCGCCTGGATCGCCTGCACGTAGGCATCACACATGACTTCGTCGGAACAGAGCGTCGAATCGATGCTCTGCCAGTCTGCCGTTTCATAGGCGATCGTATTCTGGAGGATTTTGCCCAGAATTCCTTCCTGCCTGAGGATTGCATCGCGGATTCCGGAACTCAAAGGCAGCGACTCAAGAATCTCGTCAATCGGTCGACCCAGAATGGCATCCAGCTCTGAAAACAGGCCGGTTGTATAGGCCGCGTCAGCAAGATTCGGGGCAGCTGACGCAGCAAGGGCCTGGCACATTGAGGCTCGAACCAATGAGGAGACAAGACGCTCATTGGGAGTCCCCTGCATGCCCTTGAGTGACAGCAGTGTGATCAGCCTCCGGACACCGCTGAAGCCAAGCAGCACGAGTCCGTGGCGCAGAGATTCAACTTCTCTCGTGAGCCCGATCACCGAGGAATGGAGATATCGCATCATCCGAAAACATAAATCAGCGTCATTGCGGACGAGCTGCTCCAGTTCGTCGAAGGATTCGCACGACGAATGGAGTTTGTTCAGGAGTGGCAGCATTGGCGACTGCCGGTCCGACACACGACTTTGGACGATTTCCGGCCGCGACAGAAAAAAACCCTGAAAGTAGTCGAATCCGGCGTCGCGACACTGTTCGAACTCTTCCCGAGTTTCAATTTTCTCCGCAAGCAGCTCAATCGGCCATTCACGAAACCCTGCCACGTGACTATGCAGCTGATCCTTCGGGATCGCCGGATACTCGACTTTCACGATGTCTATCAAATGCATGATTGGAAGCAGCATTTCAGAATAGACAACATCATCCAGCGCCAGTGTATATCCCTGGTCCTTCAACCGGTTCAGACCGGCAATGAGCTCGTCATCGATGCGAATGTCTTCCAGAATCTCAATCACAAGTTGTTTTGAGGGGTCCGGAATGGGCCGCCGACCTATCAGAAAGTCGCGGGGGAAATTGACGAACGCCCGATGATCCCCCACCAGCGCGTGCAATCCTAATGTCGACAAAAGCAGTCAGGATGACGGATGTCGTGGCGAGATTGCCGTCAAACGCTGAATTCGCGACAGGTTGCGAGGTGCGAAACAGCAGTTCGTACCCAAAGACTGACAGGTCCGTTTTGTAGATCGGCTGACGTGCCAGGAGGGACGTCGGTGGGGCATGTTCTTCTGCGGGTGTCGCCATATTGTGATGGTACCATACGGAACGAATCGGGTCGACACCGCGGAGGGCCGTCCCGACCGCTGCAGTTTTGAGAATTGCAGCAGCAGCCACCAGGTCGTATCCTCACAACAGGAAACGTTGTGCGCACGAGCCTGAAGTGAGTTCGACAGGAGTCTCATGAAAATCACAGGAGTTCTGGCCTGCTTCCTGGTCAGTTGGATCAGCCTGCAGGCAGCCGATAACCATCGTGCTGCGGCGCTCGCACGGATTCAGACGGATATTGAGTTCTTTGCTTCCGACGAGCTGGAAGGCCGAGGCGTGGCCAGCGCAGGCATCGAACGCGCGGCCGAATATATCATCGCGGAGTACGAACGGATCGGCCTGACGCCTGTGATGCCGGATGGCGGATGGCGTCAGACGTTTGACATCAGGATGGGAGCCGTGGGAGTCAGCGAACAGACGTCGCTTGTTTTCCAGAGTTCGCGTGGCACGCGACTGCCTGCCAGAATTAAGGAGGAGTATCAAGCCCTGCACCGTGGCAGCAGCGGAAAGGCCTCGGGTGGACTGGTCTTCGTTGGGTACGGGATCAGCTCACCCAACGAAAGCTACGATGAATACGATGGCATCGACGTCGCGGGTAAAACGATCGTGGTCATCCGCCGAGTGCCTGGGCAGGGAGACCCGGACGCACCATTTTCCGGAGAAACCACAAGTCCACACGCGTACATCACAACGAAACTCGAGCTGGCCCAGACGCACAAAGCCGCCGCCGTTCTGTTTGTGAACGATCCCCATACGGCAACGGGTCCTGAATCTGACGAACTAGTTGGCATGGACGGATTTGGTCCCGGCGGTGGAGCAATCCCGTTTATTCAGATTCGTCAGGAGGTCCTTGATCGTTTGCTGTCGGAAAACCCGCTCAAGACAAGCGATGGCGAGTTGCTTACGAGTCTCCGGGCCGCAACCAGCTACATCGATCAAACACTGACTCCCGTGTCACAGGAACTGACCGGATGGACGGTGGATCTCAACGTCGAATTCACCGGCCGTTCCGTCAAGGCTTCAAATCTGATTGGCATCCTGGAAGGCCAGGGTGCGAATGCTCACGAAACGATCGTCGTCGGCGGACACTACGATCATATCGGTCACGGTGACTATGGATCTCGCGCGCGCGAACGACGCGGTGAGATCCACAATGGGGCCGACGACAACGCCAGCGGCACGGCAGCGGTCCTGGAACTGGCTCGTCGGATCGCAGCCGGTCCGGCACCTCATCGTCGAATCGTGTTCATTTGTTTTTCGGGTGAAGAACGAGGACTCCTGGGCAGTCGTCACTACGTTCGGCAGCCCGTGTTTCCTCTCGACGATACGGTATTCATGTTCAATTTCGACATGATCGGCTCCGTGAGGAATAATCGTCTGGAGATCAACGGCGTCGGGACAGCGGCGGAGTTTCTGCCGCTCGTGGAACTTGCCGACGAGCGATCGTCACTCGACGTGTCGATCGTCTCCAGTCCGTTCGGCGGCAGTGACCATCTGCCGTTCTACCGTAAAGAAATTCCTGTCATGTTTTGCTTTACCGGAGTCACTGACCGCTATCACACTCCGGACGATGATGTCGAGATGATCAACATGGAGGGGGTCGTTTCAGTCGTTGACCTTTCGGAGCAACTGTTTCAGAGCGTCGATGAACTTCCGGCAAGGCCCGCGTATCGCCGCTCCGCGCGCGGTCGGGTGCGGGCGGCTGTGCTTGGCGTCAGACCGGATCTCTCGGGTCGTGGCGAGAACCCTGGCGTTCGCGTGCTGAACGTCCGCGAGGGATCTCCGGCCGCAGATGCGTCTGTACACGTTGGAGACGTCATTGTTACAATCAACAATGTTCAAATTAATGGCTATGCCAGTCTCCACGATTTCCTGCGTCAGGCGTCAGGAGGGGACACGGTGACACTCACCGTTGAACGAAACGGGGAACCGGTCAGGCTGCAGGTCAAACTGGGAGAAGCCAGCCGCTAGCGATCTGGACAGACAAAACGATGGCAGGGAGGCGGTCATGACCAGGGCAGTGATTGGATTGGCGGCAACGGCGCTGGTGTTTTCGGTCGTATCCTTTTGGATACTGCGGACAGAGCCGACAATCGGTCCACTCCTGGCAGTTCCGACTCCGGTTGAGTCTGCCGTTGAATCACGTGAGCGAAAAACAACGTCGAACGATCGTGAGTTCCGACATCGCGGGAATGATGCCGAGGCAGCCCCGCCGGCGCTACCGGAATCAGCAGCGCTGGCGCAGCTTACTGAAAAACGACGTGAGCAGGTGCGGCAGCTGGTTCGTCAACTCAGACCGCAGCAGTCCGACCCCGCGATTGAAGTCTGGGTGGAAGAGTTTGGGCACCTGAACGATGACGAAATCGCATTCCTGCTCAATCAGTCCACTCTGTTTGTCGGAGCCGGGACAGCGCGTGCGGAGTCGTCCGCCGCGCCGGATGAATTGCCGGTTGTCGCCCCAGGACTCAGGGATGACCGCGGGAGAGATCCCCGTGGCGCGACAGCTCGCATGAATCTGAGAAACAGCATGACGATTGGGTATCGTGACCGACTGGAGTTGACTGTTCTTTCTGCAGGTGAGACTCCCGATCCACAGCGAGTCTCTTTGAGGCGGTTCACCTCGGGGGAAGCTTTCGAGACGAACGATCCGCTGCATGTCGCGCTACAGACACCGGGCCTTGTGTTTTTTCAGCTGGCCGACGGCCGGCTGACCCGAAACGGTATGTTCGCCCGCATGGACGACGGTCATCTTGGCCTGAAGGCTGGTGATAACTCTGTCGCACTGCGGGACTCCCCCGTGGTCTCGGACCATCACCGTTGTGAGATTCTGTCGGATGGACACGTCATGGTGGCAGGCAACAGCAATCCTGTGGGCCGAATCCGCGTCGTCTCTGTGGAACATGGCGATTGGTTGACGACTGAAGACGGAGTCTACTTTCGTACGAAGGAAGACGCGAAGCCTGCGGAACAGTTTGTACTGCAGCCGCGAGCAGTCGAGCTTAGCAATGTGAACGTGGAACTGAACCGCCATGTCCTGAACGCGCTGCAGAGTCATTGACGCGAGTCCGCAGACATCGGCCACAATTCGTTGCCCGTAAAACCGGGCCCTCGGGTTGATGCGACACCGGCAGCATGGGGCGATCATTCATGCAGTCGTACCGAACGACAGCAATGGCGATCAGCAGGATGGTCAGTCCTGCATCCGGCTGACCTCGCAGGATCTCTGTCCGGAAACGGCCCAATTGATTGAAGTTCGGCTGCCGGACTTGTAGAAGGGCTGCCAGCAGCAAAGTGTTCTGTCCGTGACCGCCCGATCCGGGATCAAAATCAAAATCAAATTCAGTTCTGATTCCGAACTGACTTTAGATTCGAGGTGCCACTCACGGTCACCTGACGGCTCACTTCCCTGATGCATCGGAGTGATCATGACGGACACAGAACCAGAAACGGTATCGATCGGACAACATTTGCTCGGTCTTGAAGAGCTGTCCGCGGAACAAATCACGGCCATCCTCGATCTTGCTGAGCATTACCGTGAGAAGACGAACATTGGCACCGGCAAACTGGCTGACCTGCAGGGCATCGTCGTCGCCAACCTGTTTTTCGAACCATCGACACGAACTCGGACCAGTTTCAATCTCGCCGCCCGTCGCATCGGCGCCGATACCGTTGATTTTTCCGCGGGCGGCAGCAGCCTGTCGAAGGGGGAAACATTTGTTGACACGGCGCTCACCATCGAGGCGATGGGGGTTGATCTGGTGGTCTGCCGACATCGCTCGCCCGGCGCTCCACACATGCTGGCAAGACATTTAAAGGCGGGCGTCCTCAACGCCGGCGATGGCACTCACGAACATCCGACTCAGGGCCTGTTGGATATCCTGACCATCCGCCAGAGGCGAGACATCCGAGGTCTCAAAGTCGCGCTGGTCGGCGACATCCGACACAGTCGCGTTGCCCGGTCCAATATCCACGGTCTGCAAAAGCTGGGAGCCCAGGTGATTGTCTGTGGTCCTGCGACGCTGATTCCGCGCACGATCACTCAAATGGGAGTCGAAGTCGCGTACAATCTGGATGAGATTCTGCCGGAAGTCGATTGCGTCAACCTGTTGCGAGTGCAGTTCGAACGGCAGCGGGGCGCATTTTTTCCGTCGATCGCAGAATACGCTCATCTGTTTGGAATGACGGCTGCACGAATTCGACGGGCCAAAAAGGGCCTGCTGGTACTGGCACCGGGCCCGATCAATCGCGGCGTGGAGCTGACACCCGAAGTCGCCGACGGTCCGGATTCGCTGATCCTGAACCAGGTCACCAATGGTTTGTTTGTCCGGATGGCCTGTCTGTCGATGCTGGCTCAGGAACGCAGGCGGGTCCGGCAAAACAACTCAGGACAGGCTCAGGTAACCGGCGGCAGCACAGAACTGTGAACAGGCTGGCAACATCGTTATGCAACGACTATTGATCACAAACGGCACCGTGATTGACCCGGCGAATGACATCGATCAGGTCGGAAGTCTTCTGGTCGAAGACGGTTATATCGTCGATTTACTGGTCGGAGATGACACTGACGGCATTGACGCGGAACGGATCGATGCCACCGGATTGCTCGTCACGCCGGGGTTTGTCGATCCTCATGTGGGAGTTGGAGAACCTGGCTTCGAAGAAGACGAGACAATTGCGTCAGTCGCCCTGGCAGCGGTGGCGGGCGGAATCACCAGCATTGCCACTTTGCCAACCACGAATCCGGTGGTGGACAATCGAGGTGCCGCCGAGTTCGTGAAGCATCAGGCACTGCAGGTGCAGGGCAGCCGCGTCTTTCCGATGGGCGCCGTCACTCGGGATGCAAAAGGCGAAGCCCTGGCTGACATGGGGCAGTTGGTCGAAGCCGACGCGATTGCATTCACGGACGGAAAGTCGCCGATTGCCAATGCAGAAATCATGCGTCGAGCTCTGGAATATGCAGGAATGTTCGACCGTCCAATCCTGCACCACGCGATCGTACCGGAACTGTCCGAAACCGGAATTATGCATGAGGGATTTCAGTCAACACGGCTGGGATTGCGCGGAATCCCGGCGGCGGCCCAGGATATCATGACCGGCCGGGACATTGCGCTGGCAGAACTCACGGGCGGCCGTGTGCATATCATGGGAGTGACGACCAAAGACGCCGTTGAGCGAATACGTACCGCTCGTCGCCGGGGAATCCGCGTGTCGGCCGATATCACACCGCATCACCTGCTGCTGGACGACGGCGTGATGAGTACGTTCGACACGCTCTATAAAGTCAATCCCCCACTCCGTTCCCAGGAGCATATTGATAAACTCATCTGCGGTCTGAAAGACGGAACGATCACAGCAATCAGCGCTGATCACCAGCCGCTGGCTATTGAAAAGAAAGCCGTCGAACTGGATGTTGCCCCCTTTGGAATGTGTGGCCTTGAGACCCTCCTGTGCTGCTGCGTCCGGGCTTTGATCGAACCAGGGCATCTGACATGGAGCGAACTGCTGCGGTGCCTTACGGTGGGTCCGGCCGAAGTACTGGGGATCGATGCAGGCACGCTGTCAAGCGGCCGTCCTGCAGATATCACACTGATTGATCCCTCGCGGGAACTGACCATCGATGCGTCACAATTCCGGTCGCGCAGTCGGAATACACCGTTTGATGGCGAGACTTATACCGGAGCGGTGGTGAAAACGCTGGTTGGTGGCAGAACTGTGTTTGCGCAAGACGCGGCGTCCGGCAGTGTATTACGCTGATGCGTGGCCGCGGCGGAAGTACCAGAGACCATCATCCATTGGCCCCCCGCGTGCCAGAACCCGCCACGACATTTCGAAAACTGCTAATCGAGATCGAAATTGTCATCCAGGAGTCGGGACGCGGTCGCTTCTGCAGCTTCTCGCGTGAAGAATTCACCTCGTGAAACGCGGTCGCGCAGTGCGGCGATCCGGTCGGCGGAGATGGGGACATCCCTGCTCATCAGGAGCCGCAGGTTCTCAATCGCAGTTGCCGGCGGCTGGCTGGAACTGGTGAGTCCGCGGCTGGACCACGTCGCCTCAGACTGGCTCCTAAGCTGCTCTGCCAAATTCGCCCCGGATCGTCCGCTGATCGAAAAATGAGGACGATTCATATGATGATTCCTGACAGGCGGGATGAGCAGTGCAGACCATCATGGATGATGATATTGATTCCGCGCTGGGGACGCCGGACTGCAACCTTTGGTTTCCGCTGCACTGATCGGTGATCGGTGATCGGGCGATGAACTTGCGAACAATTCACTCTGCCTGACAGAAACCCCCGTCGCGGGCGCAATTACGTTGCCGTTTCGCAACAGCGGATCTGCATGAATCCCGTCATTCCGGCAGTTTAAGACGGTCGCGCAGAACTTGAGGGACCGCACACCGGACCGCTTTGAAACACCAGACTCCTGTTTTTTCTGCGACGCAACGGTCGACTCTGCAACAACAGGTTCAGTCGTCACTGGCGGTGATTGCTTCTGAAGTGACCAGCTCTTTTTGCATCTGATCGTAGCTGATCCGCGCATTTACAACACCGTTTGAAATCGGCTTTGTTGCTTTCAGATTGATGCGGAATGTCATCTCACCGCCTGGCTGAATTCGTTTCACGGGCTGGAAGCGATACTGCAGCTGGCCTTGTCTGATATCAGGTTCAGCACGTGGTCCACCTTTTCCGACACTGACGCCCTGCACACCATCGGGCAAATCAATCGTGAGTTGAATTCCGGTGGCATCGGTCGTCCCTCGATTTTGCACAGCGATATCAAAACCAAACTCTTCACCCACGGAAACAGGGCCGTCCAGACGGCTCATTCTGGTCCCGATATTGTGCAGATCCTCAACCGCCGTGACATGTCTCGCTGCGGTTTCAAATCCGGCGTTTTCCACGACAGTGACTGAACTTTCCTGCTCACCTGCCTCCGCAGCAACCAATTCAATCTTCAACGTTTTCGTCTCGCCGGCGTCGATCTCGTCCACCGTCCAGACCACGGCACGCTGCTGAGGATTGTAGATCCCCCCATGGGAAGCACGTTCGAACTTCATTCCTTTGGGAACTCGTTCAATCACTCGAATTTCCGAAGCTCCAAAGGCCGTTTCGTTCGACAGGATGTTGGAATACACTGCTGAGCGACCCACGTAGCGTCGGGGAGGCCCCTGACGAACCACCTGAATCTGCTGTCCGATAATGTTCACCGTCGCCTTTGCTGTTTCTCCGGATACGCCGGCAGCCAGCAGTTCCGCTGTACTGGTAAATTTTCCCTGCTTGGCGGCGATGACGTCCAGCACGATCTCGCGCTCTTCATTTGGTTCCAGAGAGTCGATGTTGTACTCAAGATCATTGCCGACCGGATGTCGGAGTCCGGAGGGCAGGTCACTCCGCAGCATGACGTCGATTGCCGTGCCATTTCCCTCGTTCCGTACAACGTACCGCAACTGAGTTTCGGCACCCATCCGGACCTGTCGTGGTGTCGTCAACGTCAGAGTCAGCTTTGGAGCCTGGACCATGGTGCTTGTGGTGACCTGGGCGTTGAACCTGACCGTGGCGACGCTGCTCAGAACTCCCTGTTCAGTCGGAATCAGTTGCACAATCAGTTCGCGGGATTCTCCTGACGGCAATTCTTCGAATTCCCAGATCAGGCCGCGCGTCTCTTCGTTGTATTCGGCCGGTGGTTCCACTCCCTCAACGCGTGCCGCCGTCGGCACAGTATCTTCAACGACCACATCACTGGCTGTTGAATTCCCCTCATTGGTCACGATCAGTTTATATTCAAGAAGCCTTCCCAGAGTGGCAGACCGGGGCATCTGCTTCTGCACGGTCAGGTGCGGGCGAAGCACCCCCGTTGACGCGGAATGACGTTGCGGGGATTGATCCGGTCGCAGGTCCGGCGGCGATTTTGAATCTTCGTCCTCACTCCAACGAAGGCCACGTGGTCGTATCTCGATAGGATTTGAACCACCACGAACACCGGGCGAACGGCGTCGCTGCGGAGAAATCTCACCGTCATCGGCGCGATCCTGCGTGGGCAGGAGCTGGAATCTGCCCGGTTCTTCTTCCACGGGAGGGAGCACTGAGTCCGCCGGCATGGTATCGAAACGAGATCCTCGTGATTCGGTCTCGTCGGGCGGAAGTTCCAGGCCAGGACCGTCGAATGGATCCATTTCATCGTGGGGAGCGAATGAATTGTCAGGAACCGGATTGTTTGTTCGCGCAGGCGCAGTTCGTTTCTGACCTAAAGTCAAATCGGAACTCGAGTCAGAAGATTCCTCAAAGAATGGAAGAGCACCCTCCTGATCGTCGCCGTTGTCGTCCGCGCCGAACATCGAATCGTCAGACTCCACATCCGGTTCAACGCTGAGGGCAGCACCAAACGGCAATTCGGTTTCTTCCTCCGAATACAGTTCAGGAGCGTTTCCAGGCGAATTCGGTGTCGGTCGCAAGACTGGATCGTCTCGCAACTGGCGAGTGGGGCGGCTCAAATCCGGAAAATCGTCAACGGATTCCAGCGGATCCGCTTCGAAAATGTCCCCGGATGCTGACGAAGCAGGTTCCCGGTGTGACGTATTCGACTGCGGACGACGATCGTTGTCAGTTGTGCTCGCATCATTATCGATGGGCACGAAGATCAGAGAATTGACTTCGGCGGTTCTGGATCGTGTCGCAGGATAAGAATTTGACGCAGAATCAGGAGGAGTTGGGTCGGTGGCTACCTCGTCGAACGTGAATTCGTCCTGCGTTGATGCGGGCAACGGCACGTCGACTTCATCGGAGGCAAACGGGTCGATGGAGTCTCCATTTTCTTCTCCATCGGAATCGACCGCAAAATTGAACAGATCCAGGTCGGCCGTCTCACCAGATTCCGGTTCATCCTCGAACGAGACATTCTCGACTGGCCCGGCGATGGCGTCTTGATCACTGAAATCTGCAGTCGGTTCCTGTGGATCCGGTGCGAACGGGTCACGATCGTCTGTGAGTTCCTCTCGGCTGGCAGCGGAGTAAACCGACTCGTCCATGCCCAGGTCAGGTTCATCGAACAAATCCGCCCCAAATGGATCGTGATCGCCCGCTGCTTCGTGATCGTGTTCGTGTTCGTCTTCCGGTGGTGG
>JBDOMX010000488.1:0-3320 GCA_039831615.1 Planctomycetaceae bacterium | reverse complement strand
CCCAGACATGCGACCGCCACCGCTGCGAACATCAATGTTCGACCGCTCTGATTCGTTGCTGCCGAAGATGCGGGGGATGGAGTCGTGGTGGAAGTTGACATGGGTCGTACCTCTGTCAGCTGATTTAAACGAATCGCCGCAGCCCTCTGCGACGAACATTCCTGTGATGATCTGTTGTCTGTTGAAGCCGGGCCGAACAATTGTGTGCGTTGTCGTACTCTCGCACACCGTCAGGACCAGCTTCCTGACTAATTCCGTCGTCGACTGTCAACAATGATGCGTTTCTCGTCACTCAATCTCTTGCCCAGGACCAGAAGTCCCAGCAGGATCGCAGGAAGCGGCGACAGAAATATGGCGGCGACCTGAGTCTGAATCTCGACTGCTCTGGTCTTGCGATTCGTATCAGCCCGGATTCTCTTGATCTCTCGGTTTTTCTCCTGCTCAATCTGAGCCTCCGCGAGCCTTAACCGCTGTTCCTCTGCCTGCTGCGCCTGTTGGATCATTTGTTCTTTGGCGATCGGGTCGAGATTGTCGTTGGCCCGAATTTCTTCGACTCGCGACTTGAGCTGTTTCTGTCGTTCCTTGAGTTCATCGTCGGCGGCGGCATCCGCCGTCGCTTCTCTCTTGTTGGCTTCTTCGAGAAACTGGTTTTTCTGTAGCTCCAGACGAGCCAATGTGCGGTGCTTGGCGCGTCGGCTGCGTAATGGAACGTACGTTTCGTCCCCGATCAGTACGTCGACGGCATTCAGGACGAAGGTCACGTTGTCCAGTCGAATGTCCAGATCGCCGCGCATTCGTGACTGAAAGAAAAAGTCAGAAATCATATCCACATCAGCGACGAAGATTGCGTTGCGCGTGTCACCTTCTTTGTCCGACGTGATGTGAGCTGCCAGGACGTGGGCAAATCCGTCAATGACACGATCGATGCGGTCGGCGGGCTTGGGAACCACCGTCGGCTGGCGTGCAAACATATTGAAGCTTTGGTCCGTGAAACCGTCCCAGTCCAACAGACCACTTCTGCCGCTGGTCTTGAGCAATTCAACGAACTTTGTGCCGCGTTCCGGAGTATCTCTGTTCCTGACGGTTCCTGTGTAGATGCACAGGACCTCCTGTAATCCGCGACTGACGGCGCTGTCCTTTGAAAATGCTTCTGCATTTCCGTCGCGGGTCGTGAACACATATTCAGGCGGCAGCGAATCATATTGAGGGTGTGGGTTGTTCACGTCGAATGCGACCGTGTCGTACACCCACTGGATATCCAGCGCATTGAGCAGTGAGGTCGCTTTACCCCCGTCTGCCTTCGGTGGTGGCGGCGGCTGCTGGCCTCCGCCAAACATGCCCCCCATTCCACCCATTTGGTTTTGTTGAGGCTTGGGGAGTCGGGGCGCATTGGAAATTCCCATGCCCGAACTCATGGCGATTGGAAACGGATCGTCGAACAGCAGAGTGGGATGCCCCGCCTTCACGTGGCTGACGAGGTTGGCCATCTGCTCCACTGTCAGCGCTGAAGGCATGACGGCCATCAGCACGTCGAACTCATCGGCATTGATTGGGGAATCCGCGGAAACTGATTCCACGTCGTACTGTTTTTTCAGCTCCGTGACAATCTGCCATTCCTGTGAGAAGTTCAGCAGGTTAGCGTCTGTCGTGAGGATACCGATCTTGTGTCGCTGTTCTGCGGCAACCGTGCGGATCGACCGCGTCAGCTCATATTCGACCGGCAGACCCTTCCCGAAGAACGGGACGACAACCTTGTCGTAGCTGCTGATGATCACCGCTCCCAGATAGATTTCGACTTCGGTGCGGCGACCCTCTACTTCTGAAAGTAACCTCACGGGCTCAATGCCAAAGTGTTCTGCCTCATCGGCTTCTTTGCTGAACTCCTCGACGTTCACATACCGCACCTCCACATTGCCGCCGCCAATCTGATCGAATTGACGCAGCAGTCCCACAAGATTTCGGCGGGTGTCGACGTACTCGCTGGGCACTTCCGGACTCAGGAATGCCTGAATTTCAATGGGGCGATCCGATTCAATTTCGTCCAGCACGGCCTCGGTTGCCGACGAAAGGCTGAACAATTGTTCGGCAGTCGCATCCACGCGCATCGCCGCGTATCCGGCCCACGCGGTGCAACACATCAGAATCAGTGCCAGACAAATTGTACGAACAGAATAGTGCAACCCGGTTCCCACCGTCTGACCGGCTCCCCAGTGGCGCTTCGTGATGAAGACCAGATTCAGGTACAGCATCAAGACGGTAAATGCGACAAAGTAGAACACGCCGGACAGAGGAATCACGCCAAGTCCGAAGTCACGGAACTGCTCCTGCAGACTCAGCTCCGAGAACAGCTGGCGAACGCTGTTGAACTGCACGGTGGAACTGTCGCCAATTCCAAACAGCTTGAGCAGACCGATGCCCTCAAGGAGGTTGATCACGATCTCGATCAATCGCCCGACATAGGCAAAGAACACCGGAATTCCCGCGATCACAACGCCCAAAATGAAGGCGACCGTTGGCGTGGTCGTCAGCACCGATGCCAGCATTCCGGCGCTCAGCATGGCAGATCCTGCGAGCCAGTAACCGAAATAAGTGGTGAACAGCAGGCCCCAGTCCGGGTCACCCAGAAACTCCAGCACGACAACGTAGGCCAGCGAAAACAACAGACTGACCGAATACACGGCCACAACAGCCAGATACTTCCCCAGCAGGATCTCAACGTCGGTCACCGGCAAAGTGAACAGCAGTTCGTCGGTGCCCTGCTTTCGTTCGTCGGCCCAGACGGTCATCGTGATGGCAGGCACAAGGAACAGGAGCAACAACGGGAAGCCGTTGGTCAGCTGATCCAGGGTGGGGACGTTTGACGTAAAAAAGTCCGCATTGAATGCCATCGCGGCACCTGCGACAACGAACACAATGATGAACAGGTACCCCAGTACACCTGAGAAATAGCTGGAGAAATTGCGTTTGAAGATGGAGAGCACAACCTGGCTGCGGAGCGTCATGGTTGAATGTCCTCGATGAATCTATGTCCGGGAACGGCATTGTTCACCGAACCGTCGGGAAGGAATTGAAAGGGGGGGAGCCGTAACAAACGTCATGAAGCGGCCGTCACACAGATCGTCAGGGATTGGCCAGGTTTGAACCTGCCGGTTCAGGAAGCGGTCGGCGCTGCTCCCGTGAGTTCGTGGAACTTGTTTTCCATCGCAGTTCCTTCGTTGCCCAACTCAGCGGTCGGACCGTCGAAGACAATACGTCCATCGTTAATCAGGACGACCCGCCCGCATACCGCATGCACTTCCTGCAGGATGTGGGTGGAGAGC
>JBDOMX010000901.1:0-3325 GCA_039831615.1 Planctomycetaceae bacterium | reverse complement strand
CGAAAGACGGCTATGCATTCAGCGTGCCGAATCATGTGCAGGCCGTCGCAACTTGACACAACTCAATTGACATCATTGACTTACATAATTTTCATAATCCCTTGCCGCTCCAACGGAGCCATCAGATACTATTTATTAGGATATACTATCTATATTTATTAATAGATCTGTTCAGTGGACAGACTGAGTTCACCCGCAGGCCGCCACCGCAGGGTGTTTCCTCCCAGGCGAACTGTCGCCGCCGGCACTGACTGACTATGAAAACAACCGTCCTCAGTATTCTTGGAATCAACCTGGATTCGGGTCGCACCGACAAACGCTGGCAGAAATGGCGTCCAACAGTTGCGGCCTGTCAGCATGACGACCTACTGATCAATCAGCTGGAACTGCTCTACCCGGGTTCCCATCATGGACTGGCGATGACGGTACGCGACGACATTGCGGACGTCTCACCTGAAACGAAGGTCCATTTGCATGAGGTCAACTTCTCGGATCCGTGGGATTTCGAAGAAGTGTTTGGCACACTGCATGAGTTCGCCCGCTCGTATGCCTTTGATACCGTGCAGTCCGACTACCTGATGCACATCACAACAGGACCTCACGTCCAGCAGATTTGCCTGTTCCTGCTGACCGAATCTCGCCACCTGCCAGGCCGATTGCTGCAAACCGGTCCGCCACGGCGGCCACATGAAGGCAGCCACCCTGGCAGCTGGACAGTCATCGATCTCGACCTGTCCCGTTACGACGCTCTGGCCGCACGATTTGCCGTCGAGCATCAGGAAGGACAGGCGTTTTTAAAGTCTGGCATCGCAACGCGCAATGCCGCGTTCAATCAGATGATTCAACGAATCGAACGGGTCGCCATTGCCAGTACAGCTCCAATTCTGCTGACCGGTCCGACGGGTGCCGGAAAGACCCGACTCGCACGGAAAATCTTTGAGCTCAAACGCCGGCGTGAACAGCTGAGTGGGAACTTTGTGGAAGTGAACTGTGCGACATTGCGCGGCGACCAGGCCATGGCGGCTCTGTTTGGACATGTCAAGGGTGCTTTTACCGGGGCGGCCACAGCGCGTTCCGGGCTCCTCACTGCCGCAGACGGCGGCCTGTTGTTTCTGGATGAAATTGGCGAACTGGGGCTCGATGAACAGGCGATGCTGTTGCGAGCGATCGAAGAAAAACGATTTCTCCCTCTCGGCTCTGACCAGGAAGCGTCTGTCAGTTTCCAGGTGATCGCCGGCAGCAATCGTGACCTCACACGGAGCGTGGGGGACGGCGATTTTCGCGAGGACCTGCTGGCTCGAATCAATCTCTGGACATTTCAGTTGCCCGGACTGCGGGACCGTCCCGAAGACGTGGAGCCGAATCTGGACTTCGAACTGACTCGGCGATCGGCGGAATCCGGGCAAATGATCAGTATGACTCGAGAGGCCCGTACGCAGTTTCTGCAGCTGGCCACGTCGGCAACAGCGACCTGGACAGGGAACTTTCGAGATCTTAGCGCCGCGGTGACCCGGATGGCCACATTGTCCGGTCGTGGCAGGATTGGCATCGAGCAGGTGCGAGAGGAATGGCAGAGGTTGCAGAGCGGGTGGCAAGGATCATCGGAGTCCGTCCACCATCACAACCTGCGGCAGTTGCTGACCGCAGATCAGATCAATCAACTGGACCTTTTTGACAAATTGCAGCTTGCGACGGTCGTTGAAGTATGCCGACGTTCGCCGTCTCTGGCAGCCGCTGGCCGCGAGTTATTTTCGGTCTCCAGACAGGCGAGGTTGTCCAGGAATGACACCGACCGGATTCGTAAATATCTGGCTCGATTTGAAATCACGTGGGCCGACATAAAAGACGGTGGACTTCCAGCTCGCGGGGAATGAGTGCAGGACCAACAAGCGTAATGCTTCCATTGGATTCGCAGCTGCCCGAAGCACGATGAACCCGTATTCCTCCCGGAAATCGCCGGAGATGGGACTGGCTGCGAACCTGCATAATGAGTTCAGAGCACGGGACCCAGCATCGCGATTGTGTTGTTCCACAGCCGTTTTCTGACAGGCCAGGTCAGGACAGCCTCAAGAGTGACCGCGCTGGACTTTGAGACGTACTGTTCCTGCAGCCGCTTCATGTCGGCCGTGACAGAGGTGTCGTACAGCAGGATATTGTTCTCGTAGTTAAGGTCAAAGCTGCGTCGATCCATGTTAGCGGAACCGATCAACGTCACCGCCCCGTCGACCGTGAATGATTTCGTGTGCAGCAGCCCGCCCACGTATTCAAGGATTTTCACACCGGCGGCCAGCAGGTCAGCGTAGTAGCTGTGGCTCGCGGCGGCAACGACGAATGAATCGTTACGCGCGGGGAGTATGATCGTCGTGTCGACGCCCCGTCGGGCGGCAGCGCACAGCGCATGTTGCATGGATTCGTCGGGAACGTAGTACGGTGTCGTAATGATGATCTCGCTGCGTGCTGCGAACATCAGGGACTCGAACATTTCGGGCATCGCCGAATTTCGGACCGTGGGACCTGTGCCAAAGGCCTGAGCGGAGAATCCTGCGTGATCCTTCTTCACCGGCGGCACGAGCATCTGTGTGAGGTCCTCGTCAACGTACGTCATCCAGTCGCTTATGAACAGATGTTCATACTGTTCGGGAATCCTGGTCTGCACACAATTCTCTTCGCTGCCTGAATCAGGCGTCAGGTCTGACATTCGTGCCAGCACATCCCTGGCACGCTGAACTCGCTGCCTGCCGATATTCGTCTCTCCCAGCAGAAGATAGCAAACGATTCCGATGATCGGGACGACCGCAATGACCACGACCCAGGCGATCCGCGATGCGGGCGCAGGATTGCCCGGGCGATGACCACGAGTTCGATCAGGGCAAGGCCGAAAGTGAGTGAAAGGGCCTGACCAAATTGCAGTAATGTGTGAACACCCGATTCAAGGAATGTGGAAAGAAGCATGAGGGCCTGCACAAGTCGTTGACAATGGAATTTGGATCGTCTGGAGAGCTTAGGATTGCTCGAGTAATAGCTGTCGCGAATTCAACGTAGCCATCACGCTCCGCCGTGATGATCAGCCGCAAAAACAGGACAGTTGTTGCTCGAGCGGTCCTTAGCAGATGTGTTCGAATGGAATTCTCACCGCGCCTTCGCTCTTCCGACTGCACGTTGAGTCTCAACTTCCCACCTGCGTTGTGCCTTCCACTCCGACCGACTGGCCACCAATGTGAGTTCTTCAGCCCCATGGGAAGCTCACCGGACCCCCGGTGACGTCTGCGTGTACATCGACATCGGGTCGGGGAACGCGAGTTCACCGTTGTGATTTTCAGGTCTG
>JBDOMX010000786.1:0-3331 GCA_039831615.1 Planctomycetaceae bacterium | reverse complement strand
CTCAAGCGACATGCAAAATGTTGTCGCCGATTCGTTCTACCAGGGCCAGGTCACTTTTACCTGTTTTTCCAAACAACCCGTGAACGCTTACCAAAGGACCGTCCGTGGATTCATTTGGCTACCGTGGATGTCCGCGTTCCAGCTCAGGATGCAGCCGCCAGCCGAAACAGTTCATCGCAGTCATGCTGCAGAACGCCGCCTGTTACCTGCGTCGCTGGACGGTGTGACCGGCTCACGACAACGTCCGCTCGAAGATCGATTTGATCCCAGCCGAGTTCGAGCAGCGTCGGAATCGACGTGCCGAAAACCACGCTCGGAATACCGCACCACAGAATGGCTGCCATGCACATCGGACACGGTTCGGCGGTTGTGTATAGAGACAGCTTTGACCAATCGATATGCTGCTTTTGATCCGCACAGTGATTGATGGCATCGATCTCGCCGTGCAATACAGGATTTTGCTCCGATCGATTGCTCCCCTCCGCAACAATGGTCCCCGTTGCGCTGTCGGCAATGACCGAACCAAACGGGTGCCGCGGATTTAACCGCGCCAGTTGCATAGCACGACGCATGAGTAATTCGTGGGGTTGCTCAACTTTACCTGTCATCGAGTGCCAGCCTGATTTTCGGGTGTCTCTGGAGGTCAATTTCGATTGAACCACGAAAAATGGGCGGCGGGGATTGTCCCGCCGCCCAATCGAACCGAATCCTGAAGTCATGAAGGATTACGGCAGAATGACACTGTCGATGACGTGGATGACTCCATTGCTTGTCTCAATATCTGTCGCAACGACTTTCGCGTCATCAATCATGACATTGCCACCGGCGACTTTAATTCCGGCAGTCTTGCCGTTAAGTGTCCTGGCCGACGACAGTTCGACAACGTCGCTTGCCATAACTTTCCCCGCCACGACATGATAAGTGAGGATTGCCACGAGCTGGTCCTTGTTTTCCGGCTTCAGCAGATTCTCAACGGTGCCCTCCGGAAGCTTCGCGAAAGCTGCGTCGGTCGGAGCAAAGACGGTCAAAGGTCCTTCACCTTTCAGAGCGTCGACCAGACCCGCCGCCTGAACTGCAGCGACGAGCGTTCCAAAGGAGCCGGCGCTGACGGCCGTGTCGACGATGTCTTTGTCTGCCGGCAGGATGACGTTATCAATAACGTGAATCACGCCATTCGAGGTCAGAATGTCCGTCTTGACGATCTGAGCTCCATCCACGCTGACCTTGCCATTCTTCACGGCGATGTCGATCTTTTGGCCCTGAACCGTTGTCGCACCGCTCAATTTCACCACGTCAGCGGCCAGTACTCTTCCGGGGACGACGTGGTATGCGAGGATAGCCTGTAGCCGCCCCTTGTTTTCCGGCTTCAGCAGGCTTTCGACCGTTCCTTTCGGCAGCCGGGCGAATGCCGCATCCGTGGGGGCAAAGACAGTAAATGGCCCCTTGCTCTTCAACGTATCGACGAGGCCGGCCGCCTGGACAGCTGCGACAAGTGTTTTGAACGACCCGGCACTCACGGCTGTATCAACAATGTCCCCTCCTTTGGAGCTGGCAACTGTCTTCGTCCCGTTGCACTTCGTCCCGGCAACAGCGGTCCCTGCCAACATGGCAATTGCGGCGAATGACACGAATTGCTTCATCATTGTCTTGATCCTGCTCGACTGACTAGTTTTTGTAAACCTGACACACCCCTTTGATAGAAGGGGCATCCCACTCGACCAGGGGATTCTCTGACATTTGCTCAGACGCGATCGCCGGCAGCCAACCGGTTTGCGGAAGATCGAATAGGTATCACACCTGCAGGGTCGTCGCATGTCCAGGAGATCGGCTTTGAATGAGTGCGCTGCCTTCAGGAGTGCAAATCAAGTTGCACACGAATCATTGTTGCCAGCGGATTTCCGGATCGGCTCCAAAGAGACGAAGCCTGCTGAGCCGGGTACAAACGGCCAGCACGCCGGCAGGCATCAAACTTCGCAGCAGATTCACATCTGCGGCGGGAGTTACACGGCACGGTCTCACTGCCCACATCAATGCCGGTGTGGCCGGAACGCGGCGTGGACTTTGCTGATCCTGAGGATGCCGTCTACACTTTCGAGGTCTACATCGTGTGTGCATGCGTGAGTGTTGACCTCGCAGGTCTTTTTCGCCGAGCTACAGCGGAGCTGCAAGGCAGCTTCGATGCACGTCGCCACGCCGTGGGCAACGCTCGATCGACACGTGGATGATACGAACAGCGGAGCTTACGGGCGTGCTTGATTGAAGATGATGATCACGACACTCAGATCCCTGATCGTTTTGAGCCGCAGACCATCCGGCGAATGTCGGATGGCGGGACGGCGCCTGCCAGGACCTCTCGGAGAATGATCATCATGACGTCAGCCATGCCATTCCGTCGTCTGTTTGTTATCACGGTGTTCGCTGCCGCGATGCTGTGGTTCCGGACTCCACCTGCTCCTGCCTCGTTGCAGGCGGGCGCTGCCAGGCGGAGCATCGCGCCCCCGTTCCCGACGCACATGGGCGGCTTCGGTGACCGGAATGGAACGTTCGAAGGTGTGCACGACGATCTGTTTGTCAGAGCGCTGGTGCTGGACGACGACAAAACGCAGCTGGTCATCATCGGATCCGACCTGATGGCCATCGACGGCAACATGGTGCAGCTGGTTCGCGCGGGAATCGAACAGCAAACGAAAATCCCCGCAGGAAATATCCTGGTCTCGTGTGCCCACAATCATTCGGCTCCTTCTTACTACCAAAAGGAGCGCAGGGGAGAAAAGGATATCCCACTGAAGGATTTTCTGGTCGATCAATTCGTGAAGACAGCCGTCGAAGCGTTTCACAATCGCGTCCCTGCATTGGCGGGCTTTAAGGCAGGCGAACTCAGGGGGGCGACTACCAATCGGCAGCAGGGCAATGACGAAGTCATCGATCCACAGGTCGGGGTGTTGCGCGTCACACGACGCGAGGATCAGCAGCCGATTGCCATCCTGTTCAACTTTACGGGGCACCCGGTCATTCTTGGGTCAAAAAACCTGCTGCTGTCCGGCGAATACCCCGGTGCAGCGGCGCGGGCTGTGGAAAGCCTGCTGGGAGGAGTAGCGATCTTCACACAAGGTGCCTGTGGCGACGTGACCGTCCATCGCAGCGGAGATCCGTATCAGGAGATCGAGCGCGTCGGCCGAACTCTGGCGGGCGAGGTGATCAAGAGGGCCGGCTTCATCCGTGGCAGCGAAATGCTCACTCTGGCAGCGGCGTCGCGGTCGCTCAGGCTAGCCCCTCGCTTCATCCCCAAACTCGCACAAGCTCAGGCAGCTTTGGAGAAGGGCCAGGCAGC
>JBDOMX010000562.1:0-3332 GCA_039831615.1 Planctomycetaceae bacterium | reverse complement strand
AGGCGTCACAGAGCCCGTCACGTTCAAAGTCATCAAGACAGTCGACGGCGACACAATCGACGTTCTGACCGAAGACAAGAAAACCATCCGCCTACGCTTCAACGGAATCGACACACCGGAACGTGGTCAACCGTTCGGCAACAACGCCACCGACTTCGTGAAGGACACCGTCGGCGGCAAGATGGTCCGGCTGGTCACGCACGGTGAGGATCGATACGACAGGACGATTGCAGACATCTATCTGCCGGTTGACGATCCACTGGTTGAGCTGCCGGACCTGTTCCTCAATCGTGAACTTGTCCGCCGTGGTCTGGCCTGGCATTACAAGCAGTACAGTGACGACCAACGATTGGCGGATGATGAAGACAACGCACGGCTGAAGAAGCTCGGTCTATGGGGCGGCAGTCACAAGCCGATCGCACCGTGGGACTGGCGGAAGTTGTCGAAGGTGGAACGGGATGAGTATCGGTGAACCAGCCCGTGCGGACCCGCATGTCAGGTGGTGTGGGGAGGGCCACTGGCAACGGTGGTCCGTGCTGGATTTATGCCGTCTGTCATCCTCACCGGATGGTAATTATACTTATACCAGTCGCGGTGATTAGTGAAGATGTGGCAAAAATAACGAACAATAGAACTTGAAAACAGCCAGAGGCCTCGCCAATTTTGTGACCGATAGTAAGGCCATGCTCCCCAAATCGCACCATGCGTTCGCTGTCACGGGCGTGCTCGTCAGTAAATATCTCGCCCTGTTGTTCGACATGCCACCGAATGTGAACCGTCCGAAGTCGAAGAGCGATGCGGCGTTCGCCGTCGGACAACGGGATGCCGTCACGATAGTGATCCGCGCCTACACGCATATGTTTGGCAAGTGTGAGCGACTGATGAGGGGTAACCGGGAGACGCAGAACTTCGCACGCATAGAGAATATTCTGTGCGATGCCGGCTTCGATCGCCAGATCGGGGCTTGCTTGTAGATCTGCCAGTGTAAGCCCAACAGCAGAGATAGCATTTGCAATATCGCTCGCCGTTGTGGGCATGTTTTGAAACGAATACAGAGCCACCACTGCGGCAACGGCTAAATCAGATTCAGGATTCTCTGCGTTGATGAGTGAATGCATCCCGCCAGTGACAAGATCCGCGTACTCGCTTTTGGTCAATGGGGTAGCTTCGGTCACGCGAAGCGAGATTCCGGCGTCAAAATACTGGCGAATCAAATGTTGTTCGTAATCATCAATTGAAATTTGATGTTTCTCGAACCAGTCGTGGATCACATCACCGAATGCGTGGGCCCATAAGGCTTTAAGGTCGTAATACTTTGGGTTGTCGGAAAATCTCGCGTCGAACTTTGGCGGGCCAAGTGACGAGTAAATCGTGGGGACCCATTGCTCAAATAAGGCTTCAGGGGCGTCGATGGCAGGCGAGCGTGGTACAGGCTGATCAGTGAATGTTTCGATCATGTATTCTGCGAAGAGGTATCCAGCGGATATTGAGTCACAGAATGCGAAACGGCCGTCGCTGAGCTGCTGCGACGAAATGCCGCGGAGGACGTTGCGATACTTGCCCCCGAATCGAGGGCATTCGTCTGTCATTCGCCCCAAGCCACGATTCTCTGGAGTGTTGAAGTCAAGTTCCGCGTCCGCAAATCGACCGATGCAGTAACGAGCGGGGGCGCTCACGATACGCCCGGGCGATCGTAGCCATGTCGCTAAATGGTCGACGAGTTCGGCATTGTTGGATGCGCCTTCCGGCGTTTCCGGCTCAAGGGTGTCGTATGCAGCCAAGATGGTCTTGGCGAGTGACGGTACGGAATTCATGTGAGTTTGGAGGAATGGTTGAGTTTGAGTCTTTGCGGCATAAGGCCTAACATCGCCGAACATTTTCAACTGAGGGTTGATCGCTTCAAGGAAATTGGTAGCTGTAAACGAACGCTCTTCTCCTTGTTTGAAGCACCAGAGAACAGAGAGGTCCCGGTTGTCGCGGACGAACTGAGCGATCGTCGCCAAAGGAACAGACTCTATTGCGTAATCCGAGATCGCCGGAACCTTTTCAGACTGGCGCGTTAGGAACGCCTGGACGTCAGCTTCGCGGTCCCAGATGGGTAGATAATGGTTGCCGTCGCGAAGTGTCGCAATGAAGAACGCATCCGCAAGGCGCAAAACGTACTTGGCGGCTACGGCAGCAAAGATCCCCTGTGCAATGGAATCTCGATCAGGAGTGGGGGCTTGTTCAGACATGTATGCCGTTTGATCTGCCAGCTAACGAGTTGCGGTCACGCGGTTGTGGCGAGTGACGTTGAATTCAGATTGCGGCCTGCCCACAACTCGGGCGCATCAGCTTGATACTCTATATCTTCCCGTCGCGGATATGCTCACGGACGACCGCGTTTAGTGACTTCTGGGACTGAACTCGTTGTTGAATCTCGCCAGATTGAACCTGAAGGTTTGTGAGATATGTGACTCGCGTCCGAAACTCGTAAGGCAATGGGGCATCATCGCCGGCATCGTTTTTGGGATCCCGTGTGCCGTAAATGGGATGGAGGCGACGAACGACGACCATTGCTACGTCGCCGGCCAACCCCTTTTCCATTGCGCCGAGGAATGCTGTCATCTCATTTTGCTCGTCGCCAATCTCCAAGAGGGAACGCTCCAGTGGTGGTCGGTTCCACCAGTCACGAATGTCGTCATCCGTCACACCTTCACGGCGAACAGTTTCGAAGTGCATCTTCATTTGCCCACCGCTATTTGCGTCTGACAGGAGCCAGTCGCCGTAGTTTCGGGGCTCATGCTGTTGGCCCCGTTCGATAACAATTTGGCGGGCCTTCTGTACTGCTTCTTTCGCGGTCTTGCGTGCTTCGTGTGGCGGGAAGCCCATAGCCTCCAATGACGAGGCTTGGGCGATTTCGTACTGTGCGTCCTCTGGGTCAGTCGGGTCGATACCGAATATCTTGTCGAGCAGGCCCATGATGACTAGTCCTTTAGCAACATAACGAATTGCGATCTATGTAGCGGCAGCAATGCCGACTCACTGCAGTACACCGCAGCGACACACCGAATTCAAGTCAAACCGCGATCGTCGAACGGCGCGAGAGTGATCATTCGACATCCGCCGTTCCGCCAGCAACGGAGTCTGCTCCCATGCCAGGCAGTGCTTACCACGCCTGAATCAGTTCCTGAATCGTCGAATTTGGCGAGCCATAGCTGACGATCATCACATTCAGGTCTTTTACATATTCAATCCCTACACCCTGCGTCCCTTCGCACATGGCTCAATAGCGCCCAACTTTCTCACCGCCGTATACAGCTCCAGCCGTTTCCTTCGCCCCCACCCCCCCC
>JBDOMX010000027.1:0-3349 GCA_039831615.1 Planctomycetaceae bacterium | reverse complement strand
GATTGCGATCAGGAGTTTCTTGACAGCTGGGAGAGTATCAACTTAGCTCATGAACTGACAGCTGGCCACAGGTTTCAGTTTACGATGCTAACAGCCGTTCTTCGATTTCCTGAACAACTTCACCCCACGTGGTGCCTCGGCACGAATTCGGTAGATCAACCTTGACGGTCTCGTTGATCCAGACGTCGACACGCTTTGCAGCGGCGACGACTGTGCTGTGATCACGGCCACCGAAGTACTGACCAATTTCCCGCCAGGCAGCCTTTGTCAGCCTGCGCGCTACATACATGGCAATCGAACGCGGGGAACTGATGGCTTTCCGGCGAGTTTTAGACCTCATGTCGTGCACAGAAACACCGAACGCTTCGCAGACGATCCGTTCGACGTCATTGATCTGCACCAGATGGCGACACTCTTCTTTGAGTCGTCCGAGCAGGTTGCGCGCCTGACTGGTCGTGACCCGACTGCCTCGGAGAGCCGCGTGACTCACCAGACAATTCAAAGATCCCTGTAGTTCCCGCGCGTTGCGACCACCGTGACAGGCAACATAATTCAGCGCCCCTGGGCTGAGCTGCTCACGGTATGGAAGTGCCAGTGATTCAATCAGTTTTCGTCGAGTACACTCGGCCGGTCTTTCAATTTTACATACCAGGCCGCCGATAAATCGTGTCGTCAATTCCTCACGATGCCTGGTCAGCAGGCGTGGATGGCGGTCCCCTGTGAGCACCAGCTGGCCTCCGTGGTCAATCAACTGATCAATCGTATGGAGAAATTCTTCCTGAGTCGCCTTCTTGTTTCCAAGGAACTCGATGTTGTCGACGAGCAGGACGTCAATGCTGCGAAATCGCTGTCGAAACGAGGGAACAGATCGGCTGGCCAGAGCAGCGGTGAAGTAATTCGTGAAGGATTCGCTCGTCAGGAGGAGTACGCTGAGTCCAGGGTGTGTTTTGCGCACCGTGCTGTAAATCGCTTCCAGCAGGTGCGACTTGCCAACACCGGTCGACCCGTGCAGGTAAAGTGGATTGAACCGTTCACCCGGAGCTTCGCTGACCTGTCGAGCGGCCATGACAGAAAGTTCGTTGCATGGACCGAAGACGAACGAGTTAAAACCTCGAAAACGTCGACGTGTCGGCGGGCGTGTCATCAGCTGAGCAGGTTTCCCCGTGTTACAGTCGCTGACCTCCGTTGGTGGTGGAGCATGCTGGTCGCTGGCACTGACGAGAGTTGGCCGACCTCGACTCCGACCTGATCCTGAAGACGGACGTGCTGTATCCTTCGGAGTGCCAGACCTGTCGCCAAGTGCTGCGTCGACGTGCACGACAAACGCTGCGGACGGTCCAAGAATCTCGACCGCTGCTGCGGACAACTGCTGCCGGAACCGTTTCATTATCCAGGAGCAGATGAATGGATTGGCAACATGGACCACCAGTTGATCGCCTGCGACATCCAGGCGTGACCGGTCCATAAACCAATGACGGAAATTCTGGTCGCCGACACACAAACGGACCGCGTTGCTGAGAGCAGCACCAGAAGGAGCCACAGTGCCAGCAGTTGGGATTGTCCGGGCCGTCTTTTCCGTTCGCCGAACAGAACTTTGGCGCAAAAGATTCTCTCCGTGATCCGTGGGCTGCGTCATGCGACCCCTCCGTCGGAACCTCCGCGCAGCAACGAACCTTAATGTGGCGGGTGGCGCAATCGCGGCACTCCGTCGCCAACAGAAGGGAACAGCAGGATGCGGGGGAGGCTGTTTTACTATGGATTTCGCAACGATCGTGCAGAATGATCATTGCGAAGGCTTATTCACTCAACAGCGGCGATATTACCGGCGGATGTCCGGCTGTCAAACCTCGTCGGTTCAATTATTGTTCACGAAATCGAAGGAAAAAAATTGTGCGAACTGACGACAGTGAAATTGCTGTTTGAGTCATTGTCTGCTTGATTTAAAGTCATAGCCCGCAGGTCGATTGGGGTGATGCCGGACGCGATTCTACTTCACGATGGTGTCTTGACGACTCCAGTGAATCGTTGCGATCCGTTTATTCCGGCTGCGAACTCCGATACCTCTGGAGATGTTTTGCCGTGCCACGAATCCGCGTCGTTTTATCGATTGGAGCGCTCCACGGTGGCGGCTCCGAACGGCAACTTGTCAACGCGTTGATCCATCTGGACCGGGACCGGTTCGAACCGTACTTGTACGTCGTGTATCGCTCCGGACCATTGCTTGCACTTGTGCCGGACGACGTCCCCATCGCTGCATTCGAAGAACGTGACACCCGTCCGCTGCCCGCAATTCCGGGTGCGATGCATGCCCGTCGGGTGAAGGATATGCGACGCTATCTTCAGGAAGTCCGAGCCGATGTTTGTTACGATCGTACGTTCTTGATGACACTCGTGGCTGCGGACGCCGCTCAGTCCGCAGGAATTCCGAACGTGTCAACAATTGTCACGGATCCATTCACAGGGTTTGCGACGGTGGCTGGCAGGTTTCAGTGGTTTAAGAAGAGGTCTTTGCGGCGACTCTACCGCAATTCTGCCGCTGTACTGGCCGTGTCTGACGGAGCGGCCCGCAGCGCGGAACGATTCTACGGATTGGAATCGAACAGCGTTGTGACGTTGTATAACGGTGTCGACAGTACTGCGGTACAATCAGCTGCCAATGAACCGGTTGATTCACCATGGTGGAATGCGGCGGGGAGCAAAGGGAACGCGGTCATCCGGATCGTGTCGGCCGGACGATTGAACTACGAAAAGGGATTTCATCTGCTGATTGCTGCCGTGGCCCGGCTGCAGAGGGAATCGGCAGATGCCGAATATCGACTGGCACTTTTGGGAGAAGGTGAACGTCGGCAACAACTGCAGGATCAGATCAATAATGCAGGAATGACAGAACATGTGACTTTGGCAGGTTTTCAGAACAATGCTGCGGCATGGTATCGGTCAGCAGACCTGTTTGTGTTGCCGTCACTTCTGGAGGGAATGCCGAATGTCTTATTGGAGGCAATGGCATGCGGGACACCGGTCGTTTCCAGTCGTTGTCCGCATGGCCCGGATGAGATTCTGGAGGCTGGGAAATACGGTTTGATGTTCGAGTCAGGCTCCATTGCTGCTTTGACTGACACGATGCAAAACATCATTGCGGCTTTGCCGGAAGCCAAACAACGTGCTGTCGCTGCCAGAAAGCATGTCGAATCAGCATTCGCTCAACATGTTGCGATTCGTCGTCTCGAGAAATTGTTTTCGCTGATTGTTCAAAGGAAGGAATCATGACTGGCACCCACGAAATGCCGTCCGCCGGGCCGGTGGCTCGCCAAATTCTGAAACTTCATGAATTCGCTGCGATCCGTTGCTG
>JBDOMX010000924.1:0-3355 GCA_039831615.1 Planctomycetaceae bacterium | reverse complement strand
GGAGTTTCAGAACCACACCCCGTCAAAACCAACGGCAACAGCAAAACGAAAAACGATTTCATGTATGAGCCTTTGTTTGAATGACTTGTCACGTCTACCACCATCCTTCCTCGGCTTCGTTCGTTCCCGGCTCTCTTCCCGGACGCACTTGAAACATCTGCCACGAACCTTGTCCATTTCAAGGATCAGTTTGCGACCGCATTTGCATTTCTTCGCTGCCATTGGATTGTTCCTGAGCATAGCGTGACGAGTTTTGGGGGAGGGGTGTAATTGGGACGATCTGCGGACAACGCAGAAAGAACTCGCGAGGCGTAAGGCACCGTCCGCCCCAAGAACGCGCTACCCCGCCTCCTTTATTGCCGTGAGCCGTTCATGATACAGTCGTATGGACTTCAGAGATCGAAGCAGCTGCGCTGCGGACGGTTCCCTTTCTAGGAAAGCGATCATGTTCGCTACGGAGTTTTGTACCTGGTCCTGCGTGATGTTCGGAAACGCCTTCAAGAGAAACGTATCCAGGTCATTTAGGATCGGCAGAACATCGCGACGTTCCGCCTCTGGGGTCCCACGTCGCATCGACTCATCAAATATACGATCCAACAGCCCTTTCACGTTCTTACAGGCTGTCGCCCGGTTGGGGAGTGTGCTGGCCCAATCCATCCCCGTGTGAAACATTCGACGTGTTTTTCGGTAGTCAAGACGACGACGTTGTAGCGACTCCTGCCACCATTCTGCGTGCAGTGCTGCGAAGCGTTCATTCAGGCGGAGGGAGTATTGTTCGGGGGCGTATTTCCCGTACTTCGTATCGAGGGCCACCATCCACTCCTCATTTTTTCCGGGCTTCACGGGTTGAAGTTTCTTCCTCCACCTCTGAAGCAGACGAGCATGGCCCCACTCCCAATTCGTACAAGCAACAGGGTCGTGCGCCGCTCGTTGGCGTTTGCGTCTAATGCCTTCGACTACGTTCTCTACCGGCCCGTTTGGCGGTCTGTAGGACACGTCAACATACGGATTACCATCGTCAGGAAACGGTTCAAACCGTTGCATCGTTACCTGTGATATCGCTCGCTCAAATACCAGCGTGTGTTCTGATAAGTCCCAGATTTCGCGGAACTCCTTTTCTTTCGTCACATCACACAGCCATGCTGCAGTCAGCGCAGTCGCCCAGCGATCCTGCTTCAGCTTCTGCCAACTGCCCAGTGGTGGTATGAAGTCTTCATGCTCATTCAGAGGCTGCTTCAGTGCCGTTTGAATTCGCATTGATAGGTCATCATCGACCAGCAACAACATGGACATCATCAGAATAGTTTTCATCCCATCAGTTTACCGGCGTGAACGTGGCAGGCAAGCACCTTAGGCAATCCGATACATTCCCAGGACAGGCGTACAGTGGTTTTGGTCACGGTGACCGACAGGAGGTGATGGGCTCTAACCGGGACAACTCAAGTGCTCCTGCTTTTCGGCGACGCTGAGGTGACTTGAATTTGATGTATCACCGCAGTGTACTGGCCGTGTCGGCATCTCTGCCGGCAGAAGGCATGCAATTCGTCAAGCGTCGAAACGGAGGCAATCGACATGCGGCAGCAGGTACGAAAGACGAACCTATGAACGAGATCACAACGTACCAAATCAGAAGAGGCAAACTAACGGGGGCCGTCACGATCAAGGTCGCCTGCCCCCGTTGCGATGAGCCGCTGACGGTCAGCGAGGATGAGATTGGTAAACCTGACCAGTGTCCGTCATGTAACACGCCATTCCAGTTGTCCACCGCACGGCTGAAGGCATTTCATGAGGTGGAAAGGAAATCGACCGAGAAGGTCGGGCGGGACCGGACAAAAGCCGCTGAAGCTGCCACTCTGAAGGAATTCCAGAAGACCAAGGAACGCGAGAATAAAAAATCCGAATACGTCGCACCGAAAGTGCCACCGAAAGCGGCTACGAAAGTCCGTCTCGCGGAATCAAGTAAGGTCGTGCTGGTGATGGCCAACGCACTATTGTCCCTGTCGCTACTCGCGTTCGCTCTGGGGTGCATCGGTGTTCTGAGGGAATTTGGAACGACGTACGCCTGGTGGCCCTTGTACGTTTTACTCTCAGGGCTTGGCGCAAGTGTGTGGTTCGGCCTGGTGCGTTGCATGTGTCTGGCAATGCTGCTTCTTAGCGAGAAAGAAGACTGACGCTCTGAGGCTATTCGGTGCCCAGCTTCAGCACGAAAAAACGGCGATCCCCTGATCAGGAGGAGCGCCGCAACAGTTTCCAAATTCTTATGGGAACAGAAGTGGATTCACAATATCAAGCCGTTCCTTCTGCAGGCGCGAGGTGCTGCCGTGGGTAACAGGTTCCTCGCTGGCTGCCGTCTGGGTCGCAATCACCATCACCTGTACTCGTCCCTCTCAACCTTGCTCAGCTTCCGCCAGTCCCACGGTGCAATCGGCTTGTGACTGCCACCCCATAGCCCCAGCTTCTTCAGCCGTGCGTTGTCTTCATCGTTCGTGAAGGTAGGTCGCAACCCTATTGAACCAGTGACTCTCTCCCGGTATTGCCCAGAAATAACTCGACATTGTCGTTGTCGGTGATCAATACCTCATACTCCAGTCCCAGCTTGACCAGTAAATCCTTGACGGGTAGGAATTGAGAGAACGAATCGCGAGACACAAACAGTTGAACGAATTGTGTGCCGCTTGTGATTCCAGAGAACCGACGTTCAAGACTGCTGGGTAAGCTGCCGGAGGTGATTTTGACGCCCGCGCCCGCCCGCGGACGAATCACATCGACGCCCGATTCTGTCGTTCGTTCACAATCCACGTTGTCGATGGTCTGTTGCACAGTCGTCACGCGAAACAGTCTCCCGTCGTCGATGGCATAAACCAAGCTCATCTTGTCTGTTTTTCGAACTCGCGGAATCCGCGCTGTTCGGCCAGCCAACTCCGACTGTTCGGCGAGTTCTGTCTGCAAACGGCTATTCTCTGCAGAAGCAGCATCCAATGCAGCCTGTTCCAGCTGCAGCTTATTCTGCAATATTACAGACGCCGCCTGTGCGTCGGTGATCTCTTTGACGGCTTCTGCTTTCTCTTCCGTGAGCCTCACCCGATCTTCAGTATGTTGTTTTATCTTTCCGGCGAGAGCCATGGATTCCTGACTGGCAAATCGCTTGGTCACCAGTTCCTGCTGGCGAACCTGACCGGAAAGTACGCGCAGCCGTTCACGAGCCTGCTGAATATCAGACTGCACGATTGCGGCATCGACCGCCGGATCAGTCTTTGATTCAGGCACAGGCCTGCTTCGTGACGACTGGCTCACCAGCACGGCGACCAGGATGGAAATAAAGATCACCGCACCGAAGGTGTTGCAGATGGTGTCC
>JBDOMX010000970.1:0-15050 GCA_039831615.1 Planctomycetaceae bacterium | reverse complement strand
GCGGAGATCGTGCGGGGATCGATCGGGGCGTGGACGGATTTGAGTCCAAAACTGGCTACAGCGTATGACGCTGATTCGTGGCCGCGGCGGGAGTGCCAGAAACCGCCACGACATTTCGAAAACTGCTCTAATGATGAAATTACTAAGTGACGCCGAACAACAGCGATTGATTGATCCATGAATGACACGAGCGCCATTGCTGCGATGAATCTGTCCGAACAGCTTGTGGAGCGCGTGCTGGCACCGATCAAAGCGGAGTTCGTGGGCAAGGACGATATCGTCGACCTCATGGGGGTCTGCCTGGTTGGCGGAGAGCACTTGTTTTTGTTCGGTCCGCCAGGCACGGCCAAGAGTGCACTGGTGCAGCGAATGGGACAGCGGCTGCGGGGTGATGTCTTCGATTATCTGCTCACGAGATTCACAGAACCGAACGAATTGTTTGGCCCGTTTGACATTCGTCGACTTCGCGAAGGAGAGCTGGTCACGAATACAGCTGGCATGCTGCCGGAAGCTGCGCTGGTGTTTCTCGACGAATTGCTCAATGCCAACAGCGCGATTCTCAACAGTCTGCTGATGGTACTGAATGAACGCGTGTTTCGACGCGGTCGTGAAACGCGCCCGTTGCCGCTGCTGATGGCTGTGGGTGCCAGCAACCACCTGCCCGAAGACGAGGCACTGCGGGCCCTGTTTGACCGATTCCTGGTCCGGGTCCGTTGCGACAACGTCGCTCAGGAGCAACTGACTGCCGTATTGCATGCGGGCTGGGTGCTGGAGAGGCGGCATGGTGATGATGAGCGAACGATGTCTGTGGACGACATTCGTGCGTTGCAGCAACTGGTGGCCGAAGTGAACGTCGAAGCCATTCGCTCTGAATACGTCGAACTGATTCATCGCCTGCGGCACGCCGGCATTCTGGTGTCAGATCGTCGGGCCGTTAAGTTTCAGCGGCTGATCGCGGCGAGTGCCGTTCTGTGCGGCCGGATGCAGGCTGAAGTATCCGATTTGTGGGTCGTGCGACACACCTGGGATACTGAGGAACAGGAAGAAATCATTCGTACACTGGTCCAGCATGTGATCGACGCTGCTGCAGACGCTGAAGACGGGCCACGGCATCCCCAGTCGCGCGCCGGTCATGCGCCGGATGCCGAAGCGCTGGCAGTGGATCTCAGGAGAATCGCGGAACGCCTTGACGGAGCAGACCAGCTTCCTGATGCTGACTCCCGATATCTGCGGGACCGGCTGAGCCTGCTCACAGGCCGCTGCGAGTGGGTGACCGATGACACTCAGCGCACGCAACTGCAACAGCTGACGGATGAACTTTGGCAAAAGCTGGGGGCGGACTAATGGAGTTCTCCTGGGCGGCGACTGTTGATCCATCGCAAATGGAGCAACTCGCGACGCTGCGTTTGCAGCCTGGCGTCGAAGCAGGGAGTGCGGACGGTACGTACTGGCTCCGTGGGGCCGCATCAGAGGAAGTTCTGCATCGAGTCCAAATGATTCCTCACGTGAAGTTATTTCATCTCGATCCCGGCAACACGCTGCGTCCGTGGAATCGGCTGCTGGCGACTGGCCAGTTACCCGACATTCCCTTTGAACCGATTTCGAAAATGGTTCAACCGGTCCTTCCGCATGCGGGCTGGCCGACCGTCGGCATGGCAAGAATTCCGCTGTCGCTGGTACGCAGCAGTCAAATGCTGCCGGCATCCATCCTGATGACATCGAAGAGTGTCTGGTCGGACTATGCCGTCTCGGCACCCGTGATTCGGCTCAGGTGCTGGAAGTTCGCGGTCTCCGATGACGATCGAGTGATCATTCGAGGTGAACCGATTCCGCCGCTGCCGGGTCAGCAGTTTCTGGAAACAGACGGAGTGGCGATTCCTGTCGGCTGGACGTGCTCACCGGCTCTCGAAGGATCCATGTTGTCAACCGTGGTGGAAGCCGAACCGGGCGGACTGGTTGTGTTATCAACGGACGGAGCGATGGAAACCATCCCGCAGGCAGCTTTTGTGAATGCGACGAGATCTGCTGTTCGAAGGTCTTCGTCGTGATATTCCGGGATAAGGAGATGAGGATTCGAAGGGCGGCGATGTTGAGACTGCGTTCACTGAAGCTGACTCATCAAATGCCGGTCAGAGAATTTCTGTCAGGTAATGGGAGTGATTCACATGCTGTAACGCGGCAAGTCGGTTCAGTGAAGAGGTTGACGTTGCCCAAATCGCTCCGGGACATGAAAGCGGCCTGATTAAGCTCATGTACGAATTGGCCTCAGCCTGTCGATATCTGTCGCCGGCCGCGCCGTCTTTTTGGCGCTGGGCGGATGGTGGCGATGCGGCCGAATGGAATTTCGGGGGAACGATCGCGTTTCGGGAACAGATTGGTGGTGTGCTGGCTGTATTCGAGGGGTCTCGGTTGCCGCCGTTCGAGCTGATCCTGTTGGCGCTGGCAGCGTGTCGCGATACGTGGCCTGAAGATCGCAAGCGGCTGGAAGCCGAAAGTGAGCTCGAAGGGAGGATGCTCCGGGGAGCAACTCTGGACTCACTGGAATACATCCAGCGACTGCCCCGTCAGCTGCGCACTTCTGCCGACGTGGTGCTGACCATTGTGCAAACGATCTTTGAACGCCACCCGTTTGACGCACCGGACCCTGCCCTTGTCGTAAAGACGCTTAATCAGCCGCGGTGGTTGACCGACATGACAAGACCGGAATCTCAAACAGTTTCCGTTGTTGAGCGGACGGGATATCTGAACTGGTTCCGCCAACGTACCGTCAGATTAACGGTTGAGCAGCTGCTGAACCGCATGTCCACGGGACTCGACCAATTGCCGGTCGCTGCGGAAGATGACAGTCCGGAGGAAGCTTCCACTGATCATTCCGTATGTCGGCTACTGGATGAGTTAGCCGACGATGAGGAGCATCGAGGTTTGGTTCGCCTGGTGCGGATGGTTTCCGCCGTGCTGACGCTGCCGCGCAGTCCGTCTGAGCCGAGTGAACTGCCTCAGGGCGGTGTGTCAGATATCGCAAATCGAGGTAATCCGGACCAGCTGCTGCTGAGCGAACTCGCTTATGACGATGAGACGCTGATGACCCGGATCGCGCTCAATGAAGCTCTTTACATTCGTCGGGAAACGCCGCCCGCAGACCCCGTTCAGGAACGGTCACTGTTGCTTGATGGTGGGATTCGCATGTGGGGTCTGCCGCGTCTGCTCGCAACAGCGGTCGGGCTGGCGCTGGCGAAGGAAGAACGCGGGCAGTCGGTGCATGTGTTTCGTTCCGACCGTGGCGGACTGGTGCCGGTCGACTTCACGACGAGGTCCGGGCTCACCGAGCATTTGGCAGCCCTGGACCATCGACCGCATCCCGGTCGCGTTCTCAAATCGTGGCAGAATCAGGTTTCCGGCGACGAGGTGCACCGTGTGTTGATCACGGAAGACAGCGTGCTGGCGGACGAGGAATTTCGTCGACAGTTTCTGGAGCAGGAAATGGCTCTGTGTTTTTTCATTTCAGTCAATCGAACGGGTCGGGTGCAGTTGATTCGACGAACTCAGGTGGGCGAGCACCTGCTGCGTGAGATCTGGCTGGATCCGGATGAATTGTCCGGTGCTGCCAGCACGCAAAGTGATTCTTTGATTGATGCGTCGATTGATCCCGAGCTGCCGGCGATTCTTCGGCTTCGGCATTTGCCGCTGCGTCTTCCGTACCACGCCAGCGATGTGAAAACGCTCGTCAGGTTTCCTCGCAGCGGGGACGAAAAGCCGGACGTGTTGCAGGTCACGCGGGATCGGAGACTCCTGTTGTGGGACACACTTCACGCGGGGGGCCGACAGCTGACTGACCGGCTTCCGCAGGGATCGATTCGCTGGTCGGGAAAGCTGGCGGATGACGGCAGTGTCTCAATGGTCATTGGCAATCAACAGTCCGTCGAATTGTGCCATGTGCGGGTGACACGGGACCGGCAAACGGTCGAGGTGTTTGCCCTGCATCCGCACCATCCAAAGTCACGAAGCAATCATATTTTCCAGGTCGCCGGACATTTGGGGGTGCTGTTCGTCGTCTTCCGCACGTCGATCGCCGCGCTGGATCCGATCACCGGCGAACAGCTCGATTCGATTGTGATTCCGTTGAGTTACCAGTCGGAAGGTGGACGGTATTTTCGTGATTTGTGTCGTTGGTACATGATTTCGTTTTCCAGCGGTCGACTGACTTTTGAATTCCTGGCTGATTTACCGGAACCATCGACTGCCGTGAAGACACTGGGCATTGTTGGGAGCGAGGATCGGCCGATTGCTCTTCGGTCCAACGGTGAAGCCTACGACATTCTCCGAAAGGAAACTCGGCAGATCGTGCAGGCCTCTCAGTGGGCGGGTGGTGCACTGTTGAATGTCTCCAGTGACGGGCTCAGATTTGTCATTGTTCGGCCTTTGGATGAAGCAGGCGAACAAAACGTTCGTCCGACCCTGTACCCCATTCCGAGTGCCTACGTCGTGCAGATCTCTCACATCTCGTCAGACGAAACGCCACAGTTCACGGTGGACGAATTGAACCGATGTCGCGACCCATATGGTGTGCTCTTTGGTGGGGATGACGAATTGACCGCGATGCCCGGCAACAAGGCTCAGTTCAAAAAGCCGGCTCGTATGAGTTACGGTCGCTCTCTGATGATCGTGACTCAAAAAGGGCGGCGACTGCTGTTGGACATGCGTCAGGGACATCCACGAGCGATGATTCTGCGGGAGGCGACAGCAGAGGATCGGCCATTTCGTGATACCGAAGACTTTTGTGACGTCCCGGCGCCGCGGGGTGTTGGGTATCGATTGAAGGAGGTGAAATGGGCGGATGGCAGCTGGGCGATTCTTGATTCACGAGGAATGCTGCATCTCCAGAGCAGCGATGCTGACATTCCGGAAACGACGTTGATTCTCAACGAATCGAATGTGTCGGGTTGGTGCTCGGACGGTGGTGCGTTTGGGCTTCCATACTACATCGAGGCAAATTTGTCCCGCCATCGGCCTCTGGATCCGCAACGTGCCATGGAGCACGTGAGACAGTTTGTGCAGAGACTCCCGTGATTGAACCAAAACTGACTCTGAAATATACGGCCCGTCCGCAACGGCCGATTGCTGCCGTGCTGCTGCCAGGAGGAGATGCGCGCCGATGGATCCAGTGGCTGATCGACGCCCAGGTTACGCTTCAGGATGTGAGGCTGCTGCCGATTCAGGTCTCGTCTGACACGCCGGCGGCTGGTGTTCTGTGTCCGGTCACTTCAGAACAGGCCGCGCGGTTCAGCCCGCGAATCTCTCGCTACGGAGTCGTTGGCGGTCGGCTGTTTATCCCAATCGAATCAACCTTTGATCCGCCTGTCGCAGATGCGGAATGGGATCAGCTTCTTCCGCATGATGACTCGCAGTTTGTTTGGCACCCGCAACATCAGCTGATGCGGTATGAGGCGGAGTATCAGCTTCATCCGGCTGCACTGCTGAGCGCTCCAGCCGCACGAGCTGTGGACTGGAATCAGGCGCGTTCGGGGACGGCAGAACGGCCACGTCTGCTGTCGCTGAGGGCCGATAGCCTCCCTGCCGTTGAACAGATCCTCAGCTCCGGACAGTCCAATATTGGACTCGAGGCGGACGAGCGATTCAAATCGCCGCCGGCAGAAAGTCGGCCATCCGGTTTCGATGTTTCGAAGCTGATTGTAGCGGGTTTCCGTCCGCTGGCATCGCTGGCCGACTGGATCCGGTCAAAAATTCCGGCGAGGGAGCAGGGAACTGATTTCTACGATCAGGCCGTTCGGTGGCTCAATCAGATGGCGGAGATGATGCCAAAGATTGAGCGGGATCGAGAGATTCGCAGGCTGCTTGAGAAACTGGAACAGGACCCTGACGAAGGATTGAAGTTCGCGCTGCCGATGTCAGGTCTGCCGGGTCGAGGGACAGCGGCTCCCGGCAGTCGATTGGCGCAGCGCGATGTCGATTTTCGTTTGAGACCCGGCGGCGGCGGACTGGTGGACGCGTGGACCATCGATTACGAGCTGCAGCAACAACTCCTGGAGCGATATCGTGCGGCGGCCGAACGCGAGGTGAACCTCGGTCGTTTCCGGCGTGCGGCATACATTCATGCAGAACTATTGGGTGACTATCACTCGGCTGCCAATGCCCTGGAACAGGGACGACATTACCACGAAGCCGCTGCCATTTATCGCGATAAGTTATCCCGCCCGGTCGATGCTGCTCGGTGTCTGGAGCGAGGTGGATTGTTGCAGGACGCGATTGAGATCTATACGGAACTCGACCAGATGGAAAAGGTGGGTGAACTGTATCTGCGTCTGCAGCAGCCTGGTGCAGCGCGGGATGCATTTCAGGCAGCGGTCGATTTCCGGTTGAACGAGGGAAATCGATTGGCAGCGGCCGAACTGCTGCAGTCGCAGCTGGACGACGGTCCGGCAGCGTTGGCCGTCCTGTGGGATGGCTGGCCTGACAGCGGTCAGGCAACGGAGTGCCTGCAAAAGTATTTTGAAGTCCTGGGTGAAAGGGGCGATCACAGTCGGGCTTTCCTTTCCATCGACGCGATTCGCGCCACGGAACTGCTGTTTCGTTCCAAAGCTGATGTCATCACATCCCTGTCGAATCTTGCCGGCGACTATCCGCACATCCCCGTTCGTGATCATGCTGCAGATGCCACGAGATTGCTGGCTTCCGACTACATTCACGAATCGACGACGGCACACCACGCTGTCATGCAGGCCATCGCACGCCTGGCACCGGAAGATCGACTGTTGGAACGCGACTGCCGCCGCTTCAAACTGCCCGAACGGACGACACCTTCCACGGCAAAGCAGCGCCCGACTGGTGCAGGCAGTCGGCATGCCGAGCTGACTCGGCAGATTGCGGTTCCAGATGGCTATTACTGGCTGGCCGCGGAAACGATCGGTCAGCATGTCTACATGGTTGGTCACGACGATGATCACACGCTGGTGCTGTTTCGTATTCACTGGTCCGCTGACAGCGAGGAATGCGGGTCGCTGGTGATCTGGAGTGGCAGCGAAATTGAAGGTGCGGCACGGTCCGTGTTACTGGGTTTGGACCGCAATCCGCACTCATCCATTCGGATTGCCCACTTCGACTCTCATCCTCTTCCAACGCGCATGCTTCCGAAGACCGACCAACATCCTCAGGCTGTGATTGCTGAAACGCCCGGCTGGCTCGCCGACAATCACATTGGCCTGGCGTGCAGCGGTCAGAACAACTGGACGCTCGACACAGACTACGTTTTGACCCGACATACCGCCGACGGTGTGGCGACGAGCAGCATCCAGTTGAACTTCCAGGGCCAATCTTCCGACGGACCAATAACCCTGTTCACTGTTCCGATTCCGATGCATGCCAGATCGGAATCAGTGTCAGTGGGTCTGGGCACACACCTGTACCGCGTGGTCAGTGAGCATCGAGCCCCGCAGGTGCTCCGGCTGCCCTCGCGCATCACGGGAATCAGTGGATCACGGAGACACACCCCTGAACGGCTCCTCGTGACTCATGACACCGGAGCATGTCTGCTGTTTCCGTCCGGCAGTGACTTCGGCGAGATCGTGATTGAGGAGCAGATGGCTGATCTGCGCGGGACGGTGCTGGGAAACGGATGTGCGATTCTTTGGGCACCAGGAACAAACGGAATGGCAGAATTTCGTCAGTATTCAACGACCGGCCGCAAAGCGGAGTTGCTCGGGACCACCGCGGTTCCTGACATGACGGACCCGTCTCCCGTGAAGCTGCTGAGAACGGACAGTCTGACCGAATGTGCTGTGATTCCGAGTCAGCCGGGAATTCCGGTGCGTGTCTGGACTTACCCATGACTCTGCCCCTCACCGGGGGCGTCGAACGCGTGTTTGAAGTGGTCAATCACGGGCAAGCCGTTCGCGGACTCCCAGACGATCGAAATGACATCGAAGCGGCAGGACTGATTCATTCGGTGTTGAGCCTTCAGCCATGCCAGCGCTGCACGCGCGATGCGCTTTTGTTTCCTGAGGTCAACGGCTTCAAATGGCTGTCCGGCTGCGGTCGTGCGTCTCGTTTTCACTTCGACAAACACGATCTGATGGCCATCCAGGGCAATGATATCGATCTCGCCAAAGCGATGCCGGTGCTGACGTTCCAGAATGCGATAGCCCTGCTGCCTGAGAAAGTGAACGGCCTTACGTTCGCCTTTGTCGCCAAGTAGTTTGTGCAGGAAGCGTCGCATAGAGTGAGGGTCGGAGTTGAGAGCAAGTGCCCGGTTACGGCTACAGCGTATTACGCTGACTCGTGGCCGCGGCGCAGTGCCAGAGCCCACGATCCATTGCCGCCGCGAGCCAGAACCCGCCACGACTTTTTGAAAATTGCTCTACTGCGACGACATGCGTTCCGCGAGCTCTTCGGCGGAATCGACAAGGCGCTGCTGGCGGTCGGTGAGTTCTTCAAGCTGTTTGAGCAGGTCAGCCGCATCGCCCTCAGACTGTTCTGCGATGAGTGTATCGGTGCGCTGCGTGCGTCGATTGATTCTGAGTTGCAGGGATCGCAGAATTTTAATCTCCGCGATCAGTTGAACGAGGGGTGGTTTTTTTTGATCACCGGACTGGGCCTGCTGTTGATGTTCTTCGGACTTCATGTCCTGCATTTCACGTTGAGTGGCTTCGATCAGTTCTTTCAGCGCTTCGATGATGTCGGTTTCCAGTGCCTGCGTCAGCGTTCCGGCTTTTGATTCTCTCAGGCGCCCGGCAATTGTCCGCATGTCGATCGTGATATCTTCGACGGACAGCACGATGGACACTGACGTTCCGTCTTCCTTCAGCAATCCCAGCGTCTGCTCGGAGTCAACCTGCAATTCCGCCTGCTGCTGAGCCATTTCCCGACTGCGAGCGAACATGGTGTCCAGCCACTGGTCCACAGGAGTGGCGCTGAGATCGACTGTTTCATCATAGATCTGGCTTTGCATGCTCAGCATTCTTTGGAAGCGTGCTTCGAGCGATGCAAGGATCATTTCCTTTTCTTCTTCGCGAAGCTGCAGCAGTTTCTGACGCAGTTCCTCGACCGCCTTTTGCAGCTCGTCGATGGCTCCGTCCTGTTTTTCAAGGGCCTCGTCTCGCAGTTGTTTCTGCAACTGTTCAAGGGCTTCCTGCATGAGTTCGCGTGCCTTTGAGATTTCCTCTTTGCCAGGAGTCTGCTCGTTGTCAGAATCTTCGCCCTGTGCGGAAGGTGGTGAGTTCTGCGATGGCGACTGGCTCTTGCCGGACCGATTTTGCGATGATGGTGGTCCTGACTGGCTGGAGTCCGATTTCTGTGACTGAGAGTCACCGGACCGATCACTGCCGGCCTCAGCGTCCTTCGGCTGATCGCCGGAATCAGATTTGGACGGGTCGCCGCTGGATTGCGGCGACCCGGAAGGGACCTTTGGTTCTCTGTCCGGCTGGTCGTCGGTTGCCCCGTCATCGTCGGCATCTTCGTCGTTGCCGGCTTCAGTCTCTGATGGTTCGTTGTCGGACCCTGGCTTCGACTCCCCTGAATCGGACGGTGATGATTCAGCAGAGTTTTCGTTTTTTCCGTCTGACTGCTCGTTGCCCGCTGATGCCGATGCTGGATCTTCGCCGTCTGAGGGTTCGTCATCGGCCACGTCCGGCGAATCGCCATCGTGAGCCTGAATGTCATCCAGGATCCTGCCGGCTCGATCGATTGCTTTCTGTTGATTTGGAGCGGACGAAGACGGAGCCGTCGAGTTTTGAGTGCTTGCGCGGGCTGATCGTTGCTGGCCGAGCGTGTTGCTCACGTCTTTCAACAGGTTGTTGAGGCGCTCACGTTCTTTTTCCAGTTCGCTGCGCCGATCTTCGCTTTGCAGCAGTTGCAGTAACAACGCCAGGGATTCCAGCGCTTCTTCCTGCTGTTCAAGTGCCCGACCAAGATTATTCTGACCGAGGTCATCCGCGATTTGCCCGAGTTGGTTGCTGATCGCTTTTTCCCGGCCCTTGCTGATCGCGCGCCGCAGCAGTTCGGCTCGTTCCGGATCTTCGTGTCCGAGGATGTCGGCCATTTGTGACAGCAGTCGTTCGAACCGATCATAGCGCCCACTGACGGCCAGTTGCTCGTTTCGCAGCGACTCTGACGAGAGTTTTTGCGTCTGGTCGGCAGCCGTCGCTGTCGCCGGCGAGCTGGGCAGCATCAGGAACAGGCAGACGCACATTCGGAGCGAAGGGAGCATGGACGAGTCTCCGACAAAATGGTACCGCGTCAATCGCGGCAAACAGCCATTGTCGTCTGTGGTCCCTCAGCGTGTCCAGTTCATTACGCCACGATGTTATCGATGACGTTGCCAAACACGTCGGTGAGTCGGAACCGGCGGCCCTGATAGCGAAAAGTCAGCCGTTCGTGGTCGATGCCCATGAGGTGCAGAATGGTGGCGTGCAGGTCGTGAATGTGAACTCCGTCCTCCACAACGCTATAGCCCCATGGATCGGTGGTACCGTGCGTTGTCCCCGGTTTGATGCCTCCGCCGGCCATCCAGATCGAGTAACTGCGGGGATGATGGTCACGACCGAAGCTGGTTGCCGTCAGCTTTCCCTGGCAGTAATTCGTTCGTCCAAACTCGCCTCCCCAGATGACAAGTGTATCGTCGAGCAGACCTCGCTGTTTGAGATCGCGGATGAGAGCGGCGGATGCCTGGTCAGTTTCGCGGCATTGGCCTGCCAGTCCTTTCCTGAGCCCGCCATGCTGGTCCCAGCCTGGATGGTAGAGCTGAATGAAGCGGACTCCTCGTTCTGCCAGTCGCCGTGCCAGCAGGCAGTTGGCCGCGTACGAACCGGGATTGCGCGCTTCCTCACCATACATCTCAAAGATGTGCTCCGGTTCAGACGAAAGATCTGTCGCTTCAGGAATCGATTGTTGCATGCGAAATGCGAGTTCGTGCTGAGCGATTCGAGTTTCAATCAGCGGATCGGCGGACGTCTTCAGTTTGAGTTCGTGCAGTTGCCGCAGTGCATTCAGCATGGAACGTTTGCTGTGAGTATCAATCCCGCCAGGATTCCCCAGATACAGGACCGGATCTCCTCCCTCGCGAAAACGGACTCCCTGATGTCTCGATGGCAGGAAGCCGCTGCCCCAAAGCCGTGAAAGCAGCGGCTGTCCTCCTTTGCCTTTGGTGACCATCACCACGAATGACGGAAGTTCACTGTTCTCGCTGCCGAGTCCGTAATCCAGCCAGGCGCCCATACTCGGACGGCCTGGAAACTGCGATCCGGTCTGCATGCAGGTGACCCCGGGCCCGTGATTAATGGCCTCGGTATGCATCGAACGAATGATGCACAATTCATCGGCAATGGTCGCGGTGTGAGGGAGGACTTCGCTCATCACATTCCCGCTGTCTCCGTGCGGTTCGAACGCAAACGGCGATCCGGCCAGTGGCAGGCTGGACTGGTTGCCCGACATGGCCGTCAAACGCTGGCCCTGGCGCACCGCGGCGGGAAGTTGTGTCCCGTGCTTTTGATTCAGCAGCGGTTTGTGGTCGAAGAGGTCCAGTTGAGACGGACCGCCCGACTGAAACAGCCAGATGATTCGTTTGGCGCGCGGTTCGTGGTTAACGGCACCCACGGCAGCGGAGGTTGTGGCTGCCTGAGCTGACGGTGGATTGAGCAGGTCGGCCAGGGCAAACGAACCGAGTCCTGCGGCAAAGTTTTGCAGCCAGTTCCGTCGATTGTGAGGAGTTGCCATCGTCATCTGCATTTCCAGGTGAGCTGTTTATCGTTTAATCAGACACTCGTCGTAGCTGAAGAGCGCATTGGCCACGGCGGTGAGGGCCGCAAGTGACGCGGGATCAACCGCAGTGCCGGCCACGTGATCTCCCACCGACAGATAGGATTTCGTTCTCTCGGGGTTCTGACCAAAGTAATCCAATTGTTCGTTCAGCAAGGCGCTGATCACTTCCTGCTCGCTGTCGGTGGCGTGGCGGCTGGTGAGGGTGCGGAACAGATCGCCCAGTGCTTGTTGTGGTGTTTTGTGTTCAGCCAGCAGACGTTCGGCCAGCGCCCGCGAAGCTTCCACGAATTGTGGCCCGTTCATGAGAACGAACGCTTCAAGCGGTGATGCGGTCCGTTCTCGATTGACGCGGCAGACATCGCGCTTCACAGCATCCAGGACCATCATCACGGGAGCTGGTCCTGTCCGTTTCCAGTAAGTGTACACGCTGCGGCGATACAGGCCTTCTCCTTTATCGCGGCCGGTGGGTTTGAATGAGACTTCGACTTCATAGGGTTTGGACGGTGCGCCTCCCACCCGATCGACCAGCAAGCCACTGACAGCAAGGGCGTTGTCTCTCAGCATTTCGGCGGGTCGGCGATAAGCAGGGAATCGTGCCAGCCAGCGATTGTTCGGATCGCGGGCAACGACGTTGTCCGGAGCCACCGAAGATTGTCGATAAGTCGCTGACATGGCGATCTGTTTGATCAATCGTTTGACGTTCCATCCATGTTGAATGAAGTCGAGCGCCAGCCAGTCCAGAAGTTCCGGATGTGTGGGGGGACTGCCCTGGCTGCCAAAGTCTTCGGGTGTGGTCACCAGGCCCTGTCCAAACATCACCTGCCAGTAATGGTTGACCGCCACGCGTGCCGTCAGGGGGTGTGAGGGGGCGGTGAGCCACCGCGCCAGTCCGAGGCGATTCGCAGGCAGGTCGCCATCGGGTGCGGGCAGGATGGCCGGAGTGCCGGCCGCCACCGCGTCTTCACGAGCGTCATAGGCTCCGCGACGCAGCAGGTGCGTTTGTCGCGGCTGGTCCATCTCCCTCATGACCATGATTTCCTGCAAACCGTCGGCAACAGCACTGCGCTCGTTCCGGATTTTTTCGGTTGCTGCCAGCTGCGCCTGGTAGGCGTCATGAACAGTGGACAGGAAGTAATCGAACAGCTGCTGCGTCTGGTCGTGTGTCAGTTCATCATGCGGTGTCTGCAATGCAGCGAGCAGGCTGGCGCCGTCGGCCAGTTGAGCCACCTCAATGGCTGTGAGCTGTCGGTCAAAGACCATCAGCTCGTCAGCCAGTCCATCAGTGAAGCCCCGATCACGGCTGCGTTCTCCAAGAACCAGGTTTTCCTTGCCCCCGGTGATCTCTTTGTACAGGTTGTCGCGGACGACCCTCGTCGTCGCCGGCCTGCCGTCGATGAAGATGGAAAGTCCGGCTGCCCGGCTGGATCCGTTATAGCGCACCGTGACGTGATGCCATTCCTGAACCGGCAATGGCTCTGAGCTGGCAATGCTGATCGCATTTCCGGGCCAGAAATGAATGAGCGATGCGTGCAGACAACCGTCTTCGAACAGCAACTGGCAGCCGCGACTGCCGGCGTCGGTCCAGCCCTGCGAGCGATGCCACACGACCGCACGTTCCTTGCGATCGGGCGTGTTGATCCACAACGCGATGGTGAAAGGCTGATTGCGGTTGAAGTGGCCGACGCTGGTGTCGGCTGCATCATCTCCGCTGAAACGAATCCCGTGGCCAACTTTACCCTGAGCCTGTTGGTTGCCGCCGCTGGGCGCCGCTTCAAAATCCATATGCAGCACGCGGTTTGGCAGCATGCTTGCCTTGTCGATGGCGCGATCCGACGTCAGCCATTGTCTGAAATCAGCCTGCGCCTGAGCGGCTGTCTCGGCCAGTTTCTGTTCAGCGTCAGTGATTTGGTCATTGATTGAGTGAAGCCGAGACCTGCCAGCATCGTCCAGCAACACGAGGGTCGGCGTGGGAGTTGCCGGCGTGTGGTAGGAGTACAGGCCGGCCTCATCAATTTTGTCGAAGAATGCGGTCAGCTGATAGTATTCCTTTTGCGAGACCGGGTCGTATTTGTGGTCGTGGCACCGGCAGCACTCCATGGTGAGCCCCAGGAACGCGGTGGCAAACGTTTGGGTTCGATCAGAGACGTACTCGATGCGAAACTCTTCCGGCGTGCTGCCACCTTCGACCTTTTGCGGATGCAGCCGGTTAAACGTGGTGGCGAGAATGTCATCGTCTGTGGCATTTGGCAGGAGGTCACCGGCGAGTTGTTTGGTGAGGAATTCATCGTGTGGCATGTTGCTGTTGAACGCGCGAATCACCCAGTCCCGCCAGGGCCACACGTGACGATCGCGGTCGACCTGATAGCCGAACGTGTCACTGTAGCGCGCCAGATCCAGCCAGACAGAAGCCATTCGTTCGCCATAGTGGTCCGCAGCCAGCAATCGATCGATCAGATGTGACCACGCGTCCGGCGAGTCATCTGCTGCGAATGTGTCGATTTCTTTCAGTGTGGGTGGAAGTCCGGTGACGTCAAATGAGACCCGACGGAGCAGAGTATCCCGGGAGGCTTCGGGGGCATGCGCTGAAGACTGGCGTTCGAGGTTGTGAAGAATGAACCGGTCGATCTCATTCCGAGGCCACTCCGGATTTTGGACCTCAGGAGGTGCGGCCGGGCGTGGCGCCACGAAAGCCCAGTGTTGATCCCACGACGCGCCCTGCCGGATCCACGTCTGTAAAACACTTCGTTCTTCCGACGACAATTCCAGCTTCGAGTCGGCCGGCGGCATTCTTTCGTCCGGATCCGCGGAAAGAATGCGCCGCACGAGTTCACTTTGAGCTGGTTGACCGGGGACGATCGCGGATTGCTTCGCGTGGTCTTCGAGATCCAGGCGCAGATCGGCCTGACGTTGTTCGGCATCAGGTCCGTGGCAGAGGAAGCACTTGTCCGACAGGATCGGTCGCACATCCTGATTGAACTGAACTAGCCTGGTGTCGTCAGCTGCCAGGGACAATGTTGCGGGCGCCAGTGTGAACACAACGACCACGAAAAGGTTGATTCCAATGTGGAATTGTCCGCGAGGCAGCACTTTTCGGTAAACGCAGGCCATGATTTCCAGAATGTCGGAGTCGGAGGTTAAAAAACAGGACCGAGACAATCCTAACCCAAGTTCCCCAGTTCGGATCGGGCGGGCAGTGTTTTTCCTGATTTGAGTTGAATAGTTTCCACTACATTTTCCTTTGGATTATTTTCGAGGGCAGCTTGAGCCGCAGTTTCTCCAGA
>JBDOMX010001103.1:0-15054 GCA_039831615.1 Planctomycetaceae bacterium | reverse complement strand
ACAGCGTATTACGCTGATTCGTGGCCGCGGCGAAAGTGCCAGAGCCCGTAATCTATTGGCCCCTGCGAGCCGGAACCCGCTACGACATTTCGAAAACTGCGCTAGCCCGAAGCGGCTGCTACTGCCCGGTTTTGGCCAGGGGTGGTCCGGACCAAATCGCCATGTTTCCCGCGCCGGCAGGAAAGGCATTCAGCAGGGCTCGCACGATCTGTCGGTCGTCGTCGTGCAGCGGAGCACCGAGCTCGTCGACGTCGGGAAAGCTGTGCCGCAATCCCGCAAGAATCAATGTCCAGACCTGGCTGCGCGGTTTCATCGTGGCGTGGTCAAATCGATCCCGGTAAAACTCCTGAGCTCGTGGTCGGTCGTACGCATAATCCCACAGGTCAAATTTCCCCATGAGCATGGAACACAGCAAATCGGACCAGCGTTCTGACGACGCACGCAACTTGTTGATATGGATCAACTGTGCCGAATTCAGCAAATCAGAACTGAGACACAGACCCAGCGCCTTGTGACGAATTGTGAGGTGGCCTCGGAAGACGTTGCGCACGAGGATCTCAGAGTGTTCCTCACCGCGATGCCGATCTATACTGATGGTGACCACCGTCCACACGCGGTTCAGGATATCATTAATGAGGATCTGTTCGGTGATCGACTGAACTGGCGGACGGACAGGGTTGAGTCCGATCATATGCAGTGGATCTCTGATCTGGACACCGTTTTCCAGGTCATTGAGATCACGGTGCCAGCGATTGAACCGGTTCCGTGACTGGACATAGAAGTCGCCCAGCAGCGTGGTCGACAGCCGGTCAGGCCGTTCAATCAGCAAATGGCAGTGGGCAGAAATGAGTGCCGCGACTTCGGTCACGTAGGCGAGTTTCACGAGCGGTTTCCAGTTGAAGTGGTAACTCTTGCCCCATTCGGTATGGAACATCGTTCCATTGACAGGCAGCAAACCGAGTGCCGCTGACCGGAATGCACCGAACAGCACTGTTTTCCCACTGCGAGCGCGCTTCGTTGTCCTCCTGGGGAAACATTTGATGCCGCGGTTTCGTTGTCTTTGCGGGACACGCGGTCGTCTGCTGACCTGGAATGCCGGAATCCGGCGGGGGCCGGACGGCAGATACTGCCGGTCCACAGGCCCGCGTTTGTCACAATCGTCAGAAACATCAAGTCCTGACCTCAATACGGACGATTGTAGACGATGTGCGTTGACCCGTTGTTGGCAAGTGCGCCGGAATCGCAGGCTGATTCGAGGACGAATGGTGGCAGACAGCAATAAAAACAACGTCCCATCGCCAGGGAACGATGAAATCGCTGGTGATCGTCCGTCTCTCCCGCAGCCGGAACTGTCCATCTCGCGGCGCGTGAAGATTGGAAGCGTGTTGTTGCTGATGTTATGTGGGTACTTTTTCATGGAGGACGGTCCGCGTTCGGGCGCCACCGTTGAATCTGATGCTCGCACCGCCTCCATCGATTCGCAGATGCAGCAGTTTATTGACGAGTTGGAATTCGTCGACTCCGGTCAATCGCAGGTCGAGGTGGACGACCTGATTCCGTCGAATCCACAACCGCCGCAGAACGAATCACAGTTCGGCGACAATCCTCCGCTGCAGCTGCCGGCCCCATTGAACGAAAATTCAATGACGGCACTGACCACTGATCCGGCCCTGAATCACGGACGGCATCATTCACCGCGCACAGCCACCCGCCCCACACTGCGATTCACGGGACGCATTGAACCTTTGCGTTGAATGACCACCTCGGTGCGCGGCCGCCTTCAATGCAACCAACGCCGGGAAACCTGAGAGCTCCCCCCTGAGCCGCATATGTTGTTTGTGAATTCTCATCCCACCCTCAGAACGACCAACATGTACCAGGACTACTGGAAACTCACTGATAAGCCGTTTCCCTACCGCGTGCCATCTTCCGGCTGCCATGCCACGGCTGCACAACGCGCAGGGCTGCTGCGACTTCAGTATTGCGTCGACAACAGTGCCGGATGCGCGCTGGTGCTCGGCGAGTCAGGACTGGGCAAAACGACATTGCTGAGACAGCTGGAATCCAGTGGGCATGCTCTGGAGCCATTCGTGTACCTGGCATTTCCCGGACTGCAGCCCGCCGAACAACTCAGGCTGCTGTGTTCGCAGTTGTCCGATGCGCCATTCGCCGCGACCGGTCGGCCGGACGAGTTGCTGCAAAACATTACCACGAATCTGCGGCGCTGGACGGCTGCGGATCGACATCCGGTTATCTGTTTTGATGACGCCCAGCTTCTGCCACCAGCCGTTATGACCGACGTCATTCTGCCACTCATGAATCTGCGAGATGTCGACTCAGAAATCAATCTGACACTGATTCTGTCCGGTCAACCGATTCTGGCGTCACACCTGTCGCGGCAGCCACAGCTGCGGGAACGTATCGCGGTCACATGCACTCTTGACGGAATGTCAGTGGACGAGGTCCGAGCGTATGTTCCCGCTCGGATGGCCGCCAGCGGCGCTTCGGACACCGTGTTTACAGGCTGCGCCCTGCAGCAGCTGTATCAGGTCAGCCAGGGAAACCCGCGGCGGCTGAATCGACTGTGTGACATGGCCTTGCTGGTCGGCTGTGCCGACGAGCTGCAGCAGATCACGGCAGCAGAAATTAATGCCGTGGGGACCGAACTGATGACAGCTGCCTGAGCCCGGAACTAGCCTTTTGGTTTTCATGCAGGGGGACCGGCCACAGGCTGGCAGCGTCCGTGGCGCGTGCAGCGCGGCCACCGTTACAGCTGTTTGGGTTGAGTGCCCGGCGCGGTCGTCTCATCCGCCTCCCGCGTTTTCGACCTCAGAGGGACGGGGTCAGCGGTCCCTGTGGCAGCTTGTTTGTCGCTGTGATCCGCGGTTCCCAACTGCCACCCTCGATCGACAATCAAACGGGCGCCACGCCGAAACGTCATGTAGGACCAGGCCCAGTTGAGGACAACGAACAGCCGGTTCCGGAAGCCGGTGAGAAAATAGATGTGGATGACCAGCCACGTCAGCCAGGCAAACCAGCCGGAAAACCGCAGCCGCCCGAATTCGACGATCGCCCGACTGCGGCCGATGGTCGCCATTTGCCCCTTGTCGGCAAATCGAAAATCTGACCGCGGTTTGCCGGACAAATCACCAAGGATGGTGTCGGCCACGAAGTTCCCCTGCTGAATCGCCACCGGTGCCGTCCCCGGCAGTGGCCTGTCGTGCTGATGCGTGAAGCTCGCCTGATCACCTGCGGCAAACACGTTGCCATGTCCCTGAATACTTAAATCTCTGTTGACGACAATTTTGCCCTGTCGATCTGTTTCCAGGACTTCGCTCGCGTTCAGTTCGACACCGCGCACGCCAGCTGCCCAGATGACGGTGGCAGCCCGAATACGTTCTTCTCCCACCCCAACTCCCTGTTCGTCGATTTTTGTGACGAGACTGTTTGGCCAGATCTGCACACCAAGCGATTCGAGGTCGCGCGTCGCTCGGCTGGCCTGCTTCTCGCTGAATGTCGGGAGGATTCCGAGGCCGGCTTCGATGAGAATGACTCTGGTCAGTGTGGCGTCGATGTTGCGAAAATCTTTCGCCAGCGTGAAGCGATTCATCTCTCCGATGGCGCCAGCCAGTTCGACTCCGGTCGGCCCTCCGCCAATGACAACGAATGTCAACAGCTGTCGAACCCGTTTCGCATCCGTGGAACGCTCTGCCGCCTCAAATGATCCCAGCAGGCGGCGACGGATTTCGGTGGCCTGCGGAATTGTCTTCAGACTCGGTGCGTGCAATTCCCATTCGGGGTGACCGAAGTAGGTTGGCAGCGCGCCGCAGCAGAGCAGCAGATAATCGAATTCGAGCTGGCCAAAGTCTCCGATCGCTGACTGCGTCGTCAAATCAACCGTCTGTACAGTCCCCTGCAGAACAGTGACGCGTTCGTAGCGGGCCAGCAGACTGCGAATGGGGGCGGCAATGTCAGCAGGTGAGAGCCCCGCCATCGCCACTTGATAGAGTAACGGCTGAAACAGGTGATAGTTCTGCCTGTCGACGAGAGTCACGCGCACCTCACCGCGGCGTCCCAGTCTTTTGGCCGCATTCAACCCCGCGAAACCGCCTCCCACGATGACAACATGTTTCATGTCGTATTCAGCCGTTTCGTAAAATCCGGCCACTTGCCTGCTGTTGACAGCCGAGCGCGACCGGACGAGGAGTCGGTTGTATCACGAATCAGATTCCTCATGGAACGGTTTATCGCACTTGATGGGAACAGGATGCATCCGTTCACTGGGTGAGGGTTCATCAACTGACAGCAACGGCTGCTGACGTCTTCCTTGTGAACTGGCGACGGAATGCTGATGGATCAGGGGATCACGCTTTGGATGGCCAGACAGCCACAGACGCCCAGCACGAACCAGATCACTGAGGTGGCAGATATCAGTTTTCCGTATCGCCAATTCAAAACGCGGCGGTAGAGCGGGATTTGATAGGCCGAAACCGACCGGCCCATCAAGACGTTCCCAAGTTCTTCGACGAATTCGCTCATCGTGGAATATCGATCACCGGGATCCTTCTGGAGTGCCTTGATGCAGATTGCATTGAGCTCATGAGACACTGTGCCGCGTGGAGCAATGTCCTGGGGGACGCGAATGGGATCTTCCAGAATCTTGCGCTTGATTTCTCGAAAGTTTCGGCCCGACATGTAACTGTCGCCCGTCAGAACCTCAAACAGGATGATCCCCATATTGTAAATGTCGGTTCGATGATCGACGTCACCGGTTTCCCGAGCCTGTTCCGGCGACATGTAAAAGGGTGTGCCCTGCACGTCACCTCGCCCCGTCAGCCGACCCTGGATGTTCTGACGTCCACTCCGCGCCAGCTGGTCAACCGCATCGTCTGCTTCCATGTCCCAGACTTTGGCCAGTCCCCAGTCCAGCAGCAAGATATCACCATATTCTCCAACCATGATATTTGCGGGTTTGAGATCCCGATGCACAACTCCTCGCTCATGGGCAAACGCGAGGCACTGGCCCACATGAATCAGAATCTTCAGCAGCGAATCCAGTGAATACTCCTTTTTCACCTTCTCGTCGCCTTCGGCAATCCGGTCCAGAATTTCGCACAGATCGCGGCCAGATAATCTCTTCATCGTGAAATAGGCGTTTCCGTCCGCGTCACGACTGATTTCATAAACAGGGACTGTCGCCGGGTGAGAGATCAACGCCGTCACGCGTGCCTCGCGCAGAAACCGCTTTTGGTAAACTTCCAGGTTTTGCAGTTGAGGGAGCAGCGTCTTCATCACGACGGTCCTCCCCAGGTTTTCATCCCGACAGGTCTGCAACGTGGCTTCACCGCCCTGAGTGAGCGGCTTGAAATCACTGTAGCGCATGTAACCGTTCTTCACGTGGCGACTGAGTTCGCCATCAGTATCCTGCAGCGTGATGTGTTCGGTCACGTGTGAGTCCCCAGGTTGGCTCGAGCGTTGCAAAGTACAGCGTAAGCAGTACGGCGGGTGCTGTACAAGTTGGCAGGGCGGATCCTGTTCGTGTGGTGCAGAGAATCTGCTGAGGTTGGTCTGGACCGCTAAGTCCTGTCGACCGGCGCGATGGCATCCTTTCCGACCCACGGACGGAGCGCCTTGGGAATCACCACGCCACCATCCTGCTGCTGATGGTTCTCCAGAATTGCAATGATCGCTCTGGCACAGGAGATGGCCGTGCCGTTGAGCGTATGCACAAATTGAGTCCCTTTGCGTTCCGGGGAACGGCAGCGAATATTGAGTCGTCGGGCCTGGTAGTCTGTGCAGTTGGACGCCGACGTAACTTCGCCCCAGGTGCCGCCGTCGCCTCGACCGGGCATCCAGGCTTCCAGGTCGAACTTCCGGTAGGCCGGTGCTCCCAGATCTCCGGTGGCCGTGTCGATCAATCGATAAGGCACTTCCAGAGCCTGGAAGATTTCTTCTTCGATTCGGACAATGTCTTCATGCATGGCCGTCGATAAGTCCGGATCCGGCGCAGTGAATACAAACATTTCCACTTTGGTGAACTGATGGACGCGATAGATTCCGCGAGTCGCGCGCCCGTGTGCCCCCGCTTCGGTCCGAAAACAATGCGAAAGGCCTCCACAACGAATTGGGAGTTCGTTGAGATCGAGAACCTGATCGGACAGCGCTCCGCCCAGTGTGATTTCGGCCGTGGCCACCAGGCTCAGATCGGTGTTTGCCACCGAATAGATCTGCGTCTCGTCGCCTCTGGGGTTGAATCCGATTCCCTGCAGCACAGAATCGCGGGCAAGGTCGGGAGTGGAATACAGCGTGAAGCCTTCCTCACGAAGTTTGTTGAGAGCAAACTGGACGAGTGCCATTTCCAGCATCACGGCGTCATTTTTTAGAAAATAGAATCCGTGACCCGCCACTCGGGAACCGGCCGCGAAGTCGATCAGATCGCAGTTTTCGGCAATGTCCACATGGTCAAGTGGCGTGAAATCGAAATCGGGTCGGTCTCCGGCGATACGAAGTTCGGTCGCATCGTCTTCTCCACCCACAGGGGCATCGGGGTGAGTGAGGTTGGGGATTTGAGACTGCAACTCGTGCAGATTCGTTTCCACGGACTTGAGCTCGGTGTCGATGTCGGCGATTTGCTGCCGGAGTTCTTTGCCCTGAGCGATCAACGACGGACGTTCATCGGCTGACGCTTTGGGGATCCGGGATGACAATTCTTTCTGCTGGCGGCGGAGTTCGTCGGCATTGGTAATCCGACGGTTTCGGTCGTCACGCAGGTTCGCAATGGCAGCCACGTCAACCGCGACACCCCGTGCCTTGCAGTTTTCGCTGACGGTATCCTGATTGTCACAAATGAACTGGAGATCCAGCATAGGTCATCTTCCGTGGTCGTTTCCGTCGAGCGGTCAAAACGAGACCGCTGCGGCGGGGTGATTGCTGAGCACTGATTGCTTGAGATGAATGGGCACGTCAGTCGACGGATTTCTGCACGTCGGCGAGGGCGTCCCACAGGGCGGCACTCGCAAGCGTCCCGTGGTGGAAATCTGCCAGGTGCAGGTGTTCGTCCGGGCTGTGCAGATTGTCAGAGTTTCTGCCCCAGCCGAGCAGCAATGTATCGACATCCAGAATCTGCTTGAAACTCAACACGACCGGGATTGAACCTCCCTCTCGGATAAACACCGGGGGATTCCCAAATGCGGACTCCAGCGCCTTGCTGGCGGCCGACATCCATTTGCTGGATGGATCGAGGACAAACGCCGAACATCCGTGGAAGCGGCTGAAATCAAACGTCAGCCCGGGTGGACACTGCTCACGGAGGAATTGTTCGAGAGAATCCATGATGGCTTCCGGATGCTGCCCGGGGACCAGTCGACAGGTGATTTTGGCTTTGGCCCAGGCCGGAACAATTGTCTTAGGCCCTTCCCCCGTGTATCCGCTCACCAGGCCATTGATATCGCAGGTGGGGCGAACCCAGCGACGCTCCAGAGTGGACCAGCCCTCTTCACCGAAAACGTCACGGCTGCCGGTTTCTGCGAGAAACGCGTCTTTCGAAAACGGCAATTGAGCGAATTGCTGGCGCTCGACGTCGCTGACTGGCAGAATGTCATCGTAAAACCGCGGAATCTGAACTCGACCGGCGTGGTCCACTAGTGACCCACAGAGTCCTGCCATGGCGTTGGCCGGGTTCGCCACGCTGCCACCGAAAACGCCGCTGTGGAGATCCTTCGACGGTCCCTGCAGATGGACTTCCGCTGCCACGATGCCGCGGAGGCGACAGGTGATTGCTGGGATGCCGTCTCCGTATTGACTGGTATCGCTGATCACGGCCACGTCACACCGCAGACGTTCTCGGTTCGTGTCGAGAAAATGGTCCAGATTGTTGCCGCCGACTTCTTCTTCGCCTTCAACCAGGAACTTGATATTCACCGGCAGCGCGCCGACCGTCTTCACGTACGCTTCGATCGACTTGATGTGTGTGAACAGCTGGCCTTTGTCATCGGTGGCACCCCGGGCGTAAATCTTTTCATCGCGAATCTCAGGCTCGAATGGAGGTGACGTCCATGAGTCCAGCGGATCCGGAGGCTGAACATCATAGTGACCGTAGATCAATACGGTGGGACGATTGTCGTCGGCAATTCGTTCGCCGTAGACAATGGGATGACCGGGCGTCGGGATGATCTCCGACGTTAATCCGGCGCGCTCCATGGCATCACGGACGAACTCTGCACAGCGCTGCATCTCCGGCTGGAAAGCGGAATCCGCGCTCACACTGGGAATGCGCAGGAAATCAAACAATTCATCGACTGCCTGATCACGGGATTCTGTGACAAACTGAGCAACTTCTGGATTCATGAATACAGCGTCTCTGCCCTGAAGGATTTGGCGGGGTCCCGGAACTCTGCAGTGATCTCGCTCGACGTCAGCTGCGGATTCAGCAGACGTGCCAACGCAGTCGAGATTTGGTGCCAACCATCAAATCTACCAGAATCAGGCCGCATCGTAGCAGTCACTTTCTCTCCTGTCGCCGTCGGAATAGCGAGGACTCCGGGCTGGACGTCCGTTTGTGATGGGATGTGGCTGGCGTGTTACTCCATGGGCGCCGTCGATCCAAAGACCGTATCGAGTTTCTCGCAGATTTCATCACGGACCCGCACAAACTCCGCCATCACTTCCGTGTCGGTGCCAGTCGCGTGTGCCGGATCATCGAATGGCCAGTGCCAGTGTTCGACCGCAGCCGGAAACGTGGGGCAATTCTCCGTGGCCGACGAGCAGACACCGATGATTAAGTCCGGAGGCGTTCCGTGCGGTGGCAGAAACTCGGCGATATCCTTGCTTCGGTGGTCGGCAAGATCGATCCCGATTTCCTCCATCGCCGCGACGGCATTTCGATGAACATACCCGGCGGGATTCGTCCCGGCGGAAAATGCTGCAAACCGATGGCCGTACCGCTTATTCATGATCCCTTCCGCCATCTGACTGCGGCAGGAGTTTCCCGTACAAAGAAAAAGGACTCGTTGACGACTGTTCATTCGACTGCTCGCTGCCAGGGCCATGGGTGCACCAGCCGGCAGACTACCTGATACTCCGTCGACGATGCGAACCCGATTGTCGATGCTCATCCTCGCGCCTGAGCCTGCGGGTTCCGCCCTGGGGTCCCTCCGGCACTCCTGCGGATGGCCGAGACAGCGCGCCGGCACAGATCTCATGGCAGCCTTCGGCTTTCCCTGATGAGGAACAGGACTCGGTTGCAATCACATGGGAGACCAGTACCGTTCCGTCCAGCGTACATCGTTTTGAGTTAGACAGCCTCGTCATCAGGACGTTCCATGCTGCCGTGGTGGAGTTGTCGGCACTGGTTCGACGGAATCATTGTCGGACGTCGCGGGGTTTGTGGGTTGAGCAACAGCCGGTCGGTGCTCGATGGCGTCGACGCATGGTCCGAGTGTCAGAGCTGCGAATGCCGGTGCCAACGGGATGAACATTCCAGACAATTCTGATGCACTGTCCAGAACTCCGGTTGTAGAGCTCCTGGCTCAACCAACTCCGACCAATGGCAGGTTCCTGTCCAGGTGTGTCAGTCCTGCAAAGGTCATTTCCAAAACCAACGGACGTCAGGAATGATCAGCTCCACCGAAGACCGCATTGCTGTTGTGGCAGGACTCCGTACTCCATTTGCCCGACAGGCAACGCATTACAGAACGATGAGTGCCATCGACCTGGGCAGGCTCGTTGTGCGGGAATTGCTGGCTCAGACAGATCTCAATCCGGGCCTTGTCGATCGTGTGGTCTTCGGTCAGGTTGTCGTCCTGCCCAAGGCACCGAATATCGCTCGTGAAGTCGTGCTGGGGACCGATCTGCCGGTCACCTGCGACGCCTACAGTGTCTCGCGAGCCTGTGCGACCAGTTTCCAGTCGGTGGCTGCCATTTGTGACAGTCTTCAGGTTGGCGACATCGAAGTCGGACTGGCCGGTGGTGCTGATTCATCGAGTGTCGTTCCCATTTGTTTCAGCGAAAAGTTCGCCGGCAAGTTGATTCAGGTCAGCAAGCAGCGTTCCCTCCTGGGAAAACTGAAGGCGCTTCGCGGCACGCGTCTCAGAGACCTGGCGCCTGTTCCTCCGGCGATCGCCGAGTATTCAACGAATCTGCGCATGGGGGACAGTGCGGAACAGATGGCGAGGGATTATGGCATCCAGCGAGCGGACCAGGACAAGCTTGCCCTGCGTTCTCATCAGCTGGCTCACCAGGCATGGGAAGATGGCAAGCTGGATGCTGAAGTCATCCCGGCCTACGTCGAACCCTATAAGCAGGTCTTTGAGCGCGACGAGAACATCCGGGCAGATTCGACCCTCGAGAAACTGTCATCATTGCGGCCGGCTTTTGACCGCAAGTACGGCACCGTGACGGCGGGCAACAGTACACCATTGACAGACGGTGCATCGGCGCTGTTGCTCATGAAGGAATCCAAAGCAAGGTCGCTGGGCTATGAACCTCTGGGTTACATTCGGCATTATGCATTCACGGCGAACACTGTATCCACCGACCTGTTGATGGGACCGACTCAGGCGTCTGCCAAAGTCCTTGACCGAGCGCGCCTGCAGCTCAGCGACCTGACACTGATTGACATGCATGAAGCATTCGCCGCGCAGACGCTGGCCAATATTCAGGCCTTTGGATCGCGACAGTACGCGGAGAAGTTTCTGAACCGCAGTGAGCCACTGGGGGAGATCGACATGACCCGCTTCAACGTGCTGGGCGGCTCGCTGGCTTATGGACATCCGTTCGCCGCGACCGGTGGACGAATCATTACTCAGACGATCAATGAATTGAAACGTCGCGGCGGCGGTTTGGGACTCGCGACTGCCTGCGCGGCCGGTGGACTCGGCGCCGCGATGATCGTCGAAGCAGAATAACGACTCCAGCAACCGGACACTCAATCCATGGACACCGTGACCACGACACTGAACGATCAGGGGGTCTTCACCGTTTCGATCGACGTGCCTGGCGAATCGATGAATGTCCTGAATCAGGCTCTGGCGGAAGAGTTTGCTGATCTCGTCACTACCATTCATCACGATCCCGCCATCAAAGCTGTCATCCTGATCAGCGGCAAGGACAACAGTTTCGTTGCCGGAGCGGACATCAAGATGCTGAATGCGGTCGCGAGTGCCGAGCAGGCCAGTCAACTCGTCGCCCGTGGTCAGGAACTGTTTAACAGGATGAGTGACAGTTCCAAGCCGTTCATCGCCGCCATCCATGGGCCATGCCTCGGTGGTGGTCTGGAGTTGGCGCTGGCCTGTCACTATCGCATCGCCACGGACGACTCCAGGACAAAGATCGGTCTGCCCGAAGTCATGCTGGGGCTGCTGCCAGGCGGGCGCGGCGCAACACTCGTCCCGCGTATGGTCAGCCTGCCACAGGCTCTGGATCTGCTGCTGACCGGCAGGCAGCTGGATGCAAAACGAGCCAAACGGATGGGATTGATCGACGAGGTTGTCTCACACCAGATTCTGGCAGATGTGGCCGAGCGGGCTGCGTTGAGACACATGGAAGGCAAAGTCACCAGACGCCGGATGTCCCTGAAAGACCGATGCCTCAAAATGCCATGGATCCGCGGAATGGTCCTTAAGGCGGCACGCGGCAAAGTGATGAAATCGACTCGAGGTCTGTATCCGGCACCTCTGGCGATCCTGGACGTCGCTGAGGCTTCGTTGAGTTCCTCGCGGAAGCAGGCGCTGGAGGTGGAGAGCGCGATGTTCGGCCAGTTGGCCGTGTCTCCGCAGGCCAAACAGTTGATGAACATCTATTTCGCGACGAACGATCTCAAGAAGGAATCATTTATTGACTCCGATGCATCGGCAGGCGCGGTTGACTGCGTCGGAATTATTGGCGGTGGACTCATGGGGGCCGGAATCGCGCTGGTCTCCATCGACAAGGGAAATGCCCGTGTGCGGATGAAAGATATTCGCCATGAAGGAATCCTGAGTGCCTACAGTCACCTGAATGATTTCTACACCAAACGCGTCCAAAGAAGGATCCTGTCCTCCGAGCAGGCAAAGAAACGGATCAACAGCCTGACGGGTGCGCTGGACTACAGCGGATTTGCAAAGTGCGATTTGATCATCGAAGCAGTCTTCGAAGACCTGGCTCTCAAACAGCAGATGGTTGCCGACATCGAATCGCTGGGCAATGAAACCACAGTGTTCGCCACGAATACATCATCGATTCCCATCGGACAAATCGCCGCGAAGGCTCAGCGGCCGGACAGGGTCCTGGGGATGCATTACTTTTCGCCCGTGGAAAAGATGCCGCTGCTTGAGATTATTCGGCATGCCGGCACGTCAGATCAAGCCGTCGCCACAGCCGTGGCCTTCGGCAGGAAGCAGGGGAAAACGGTGATTGTTGTGAAGGACCGTCCCGGATTCTACGTGAATCGAATTCTGGCCCCTTACATCAATGCCGCCATGACTTGTGGGATGGAAGGCGTTCCATTCGACAGGGTTGACAAAGCCCTGGTCGAATTCGGATTCCCGGTTGGGCCATTCAAGCTGCTCGATGAAGTGGGCATCGATGTCGGCAGCAAAGTGCAGCCCATTCTGGAGGAAGCCTTCGGAGAACGCATGCAGGGACCTGGCCTACAGAAAACACTCGTCGAGACCGGGCGTCTCGGGAAGAAGGCCAAAAAGGGCTTCTACCTGTACGACAAACCGAAAAACAGCAGGATGATTGACGAATCGGTCTATCGTGAACTGAATGTCAGTCCCGTAAAAGAGATGTCGGACTCAGTCATTGCTGAACGCTGTGTGCTGATGATGATCAACGAGGCTGTGCTGTGTCTGGCAGACGACACGATCGCCTGTCCGCGTGACGGGGATATTGCAGCCATCTTCGGAATCGGTTTCCCACCGTTCCTCGGTGGACCATTCCGTCATGCAGACACGAGAGGTCTCAACAACACGGTCGATGCTTTGCGACGTCTGCAGAGCAAACACGGCAACCAGTATACTCCGGCACCGCTGCTGGTCGAGATGGCAGACAGTGGTCGCTCATTCTATGACGGCGACCAGGCGTGAACTCACGCTGTCAGGTCCGTCTCCGGATGACACCAAACGGAGCGACCAGGGCCACCGCCGCGAGGACATGGATCGAAAACACTAACGGTGCCACGAATCTTCCTTCGACGGACCAGGTGCATCCAATTGAAAAGCAACTGACAGCATGCAGCGTCAGGAAAATGCGTGTGTCGTTGCGGCCCAGGGACAGCAACAGACCCACCAGAGCACTCGTGCCAATAAGGTATTCAGTCCACGATCGCGGGCGGTACTCCTGCCAAATCTTCATTCCGGCCAGCCGGATTGACGTGCCTGGGTGTTCCCCGATCCATCGGAAAGCGGTCGTCCTGCCCAGTTCAGCGCGGGCGACATCACGTTCGAGTCGTGTCATTGATTTGTCGTCAATCAATTGTTCCAGTTGCTTCGAGGGCTCCAGGTCCCAGACACCGCGATTTTCGACCGCAAGATCGCTGAATCCGGCCGGAAGTTGTGCCATGCCCTGAGTTCCCAGTGGCATCATGACTCCGAGAACGCTGACATTTCGAACGGCCCATGGAAGCACGACGAAGCCGGCGGCGGTCAGGAACACCAGTGTCATCGACAACCCGTTTCGCCAGCGATGTTTCCCGGCGTTTGTGGCTGGATCCGCTGGTGCCCGCCAGCTCAGTACAAACACAATGACTGCCAGTCCCGGCAGCCACAACGCGAACACCGTTCGATCGAGAACCATCATTCCGACAATGATCCCCAGCAGGATCACCGATTTGAGTTGCACCCTCGTGCCAAGATGGATCAACACAACGGTGGCCGCTGTGGTGAGAAACGTCGCGGTCGCTTCTGTCAGAATCGCGCGCCCGTACAATCGGGTGCGTGTGTCGACCACCAGAAACATCGCGAATACGATCAGTGCCACACCGCTGCGATGAGTCTTCGTCAGGTACCAAACCAACAGACCGCAGGTCCCCGCGGTCGCCAGCACATTCAGTGTTCGAACCGCCCAAAACTGTCGCCCAAAGACGGTATTCAGTCCCGCCAGCAGCACAGGAAACAGGGGCGGGCGATAGGCGACGCGTTCCGGCTTTTGGTTCACCCGATTCGCAACGTGTTGCCGATCAAAAGCGTTGGCCTGATCATACAGCAGGTAGAACTCGGGGTCGTCCCCCCCTTCGGCGTATCCCGCGCCATGGGCCAGATTCCAGCCGATGCTGTCATAGGAGAATTCGTCGCCCGCCGGGGAAGGTGCAACGTTGAGTCCGTACTTGACCGCGTAGTGGCCCAACAGAAGACACACGGTGAGAAAAAAAGCGGCGGCACCCCAGGCACGAGGTCTCTCGCAAAAACGTCGAAGTCGAGTTCCCATGAATGCTTCCGGAGCGAATGCCGCTTGAGGGGCTTCGTGATTCCCACGACGTCGAGCGTGAACACCATTAAAACGCTGCCACAGCGGGCAGCTGTCGCCGTTCATGGTAAGACGTGTGTCGTGGGGAGAGAAGCCTGTCGGTTCCGGAGATGGGTCGGTCGGTCAGCCAGACCTGGTCGTTGAGCAGGACTCGTCGAGTTCGTGTCGCGATTCTTCCATCATGAAGGCACCCACAGGTTGTTCGTGCCCCTGGTCCCCCGGCGCGCGGCTCATTGTTCCAGACTCAACGGACGACAGTCGCCGATCGGCAAGCCCGTGCCAGCGTGTCCCGTTCGGCTCGCGACGCCGTTGCGGGAAAGGAGAACTGTCCCGGAGAGACACTCACCGTGAGCTATACTTGACTCGCACAGGCACATTTCTGCAGCGTCGTCCCGCTGCCAGCGGATCGGACTGGACGTCGACATGGCGAACGTGTCGTTTGCAGCGGTTATGCCAAATTTCACATTCCCATGAGTCATCTGTTCGGTAAGCGTTCACGGCCCGAGGAGGAGCGATTCGGTTTTACGATGTTGAATTGCCTGGCGAACGAACTGTAGTACGGACCGTTTTTGCTGCCGGCACGTTTCGATTACCGTCAGCATGACCTCGACG
>JBDOMX010001166.1:9882-15076 GCA_039831615.1 Planctomycetaceae bacterium | reverse complement strand
ACGCGATGCCCCATCAGCTTGTTCTCGATCACGCGACCTTCGGCACTGGACCAGGCAATCCTGAGTGGAGCCGGAGAATCGTACTGCCATCGAAGAGTTAGCGGGGCGGAAAGTGACTCGGCTGTCGCCCCGGTTCGTTCCTTATTTCCTCGATAGGTCGACCAGTCGGCAGCAGAAATCACCGTCGGAGCCAACAGAATCCAGAGAAAGCTCGCGAATCCACGTTTCATGCGGACGGAAAACATCGGATTTCCTTCACTGGTCGGTCATTGTTGAACACCATACTCACTGGAAGTAGAATATAGTGCGGGTTGGCCTGAGCCAACACTCTCGGACGACTCTGATCCGTTTTTCCGTTTCACCAACGTTTCACCTCAGCAGGGAGAACAGTCCCATTCGCGTTCGTGTCCCCACAATGGCTCTGGTGGTCTTCGCCCTGGTCGCAGCTCAGGTGATGGCCTGCTCGATTCCGGTGTTTCGGTATGCGCTCGAGAACTGGCAACCGGATCCATATGTCGCGTATGTCCTGCACAACGAAGATCTGACGCCGGAACAGCAGAATCTTGTCAGCGCGCTGCGAGCGAGGGACCGTGCCGGATCCACTTCGGCGAATCTGATCGTGGAAACAATTGATCTCAACTCTGACCCGGACGAGTTTGCGACGAAACTTCACGAAGAAAATGCCAGCCAAAAGTTACCGTGCCTGGTGGTACAGACACCGGCAAGAATGGGGGAGCCGGAAACCGTCTTTTCGAGCGACCTCACGTCCAGCAGTGTCGCTCAGCTGGTCAATTCACCGCTGCGAACGGAAATCCAGGAAAGATTGCTCAAAGGAGACTCTGTCGTGTGGGTCTATCTTGAGTCTGGCCGCACAGATAAGGACGATGAGACTTATTCCATGCTGACGCAGGAACTGTCTCGCCTGCAGGGGGAACTCAAACTGCCCGAAATTGAGGAAGAGGATCTGGCGGATCTGGCGACGTCCCCCGAGTCACTCAAGATTCAGTTTTCAGCGGTTCGGCTGTCGCGCGACAATGATCAGGAAGCGGCGCTACGAAACATGCTGCTGCACGTCGAACATGACCTGCTGGACGAAGCCTACGCCGATCAGCCCATGGCGTTTCCGATCTTTGGACGCGGACGCGCTCTTTATGCGCTGGTGGGTAACGGAGTGGCTCCCCAGTTGGTTGGGGAAGCCTGCCAGTTTTTGACCGGGGCCTGTCAGTGTACTGTCAAAGCCGAAAACCCAGGCGTTGATCTGTTGATGCAGGTCGACTGGGACAACCTGGTCCAGCCAACGGAAGCCATCGACGCTTCGCTGCCACCGCTCGCCGGCTTCACGGGATTCGGTCAGGATACTGAGAGCAGTAGTACAGAAATCCAACTGGCACAGAACACGGACAGTCAGGGCGAGCAGGTTCCACTCAGTTCGGCACAGCCCGATTCTGATGTCGAACCACCAGCAGCAGCTATTGCTGCGATTGGTGAGGATGTTCAGACGGCGGACCCTCGAAACGGAATTGAAGTGAAATCACCTTCGGCGAGTGCCGTCTGGCAGAATGCTCTCTTTGTATTGCTGTTCGCCGGATGTGTGGTGGTTGTCGCGACGGTTTTCCTGGTACGGCGGACTGGTGTCTAGGCGATTTGTCAGGAACAAAGATCAGGGTTTGCCCGTAGCTGGAGTCGCCAGACTTCAGGAAACGACCGAGCCTTCCGAGTTCTGGCGAATCCGGCTACCCTAAAATTCAATGCTGACAGATCACTAGTTTCAATCCAGGTGCTCACATGAATGTTTGGCGACTGGTGGTTCGCGAAATCAAACACCGCAGACTGAACTTCGCAATGGGATTGCTGTCCGTGGCGGTTGCTGTGGCCAGTGTGGTTGGGGCCGAGACGTTGCTCACGGCGGACCGCATCATGACCGGACGACTGCTGAGTGCGAAGGAGGCCGAAGTTGAAAAGTCTGTTGCAGAGAAACAGGCTGCCGTTCAACAGGCAGGAAAAGAACTGCAGGACATGATTCGTAAGCAAATGCTGGGCCTGGGCTTCAATGTGTTGATTCTGCCCGCATCACAGTCTCTCTCGGAAATCCACCTCAACGGCAGCATGTCTGAGACGATGCCGGAAAACTACGTCGACAAACTGGCCAAATCGAAAATCGTCACCGTGAATCATCTGTTGCCCAGCGTGACCAGACGGATTCACTGGGAAGAACAGGATCGCGAAGTCGTCGTCGTGGGAACGCGCGGCGAGGTGCCCATTCAGCATCGCGGCATGAAGAAGCCATTGCTGGATGAAGTGGCTGAAGGAAAGATGGTCGTCGGTCACGAGATCCACCGACAACTGAAGCTCAAAAAGGGCGATCCGGTCCAATTCAAGGGCAGGGAATTCACAGTTTCGAAATTACATGATGAACGCGGTTCCGTGGATGACGTAACGGTCTGGATCAATCTGGGCGAGGCTCAGGAATTACTGGGGATGCAGAATCAGATCAATGCCATTCTGGCTCTGGAATGTGATTGTTCGGGTGACCGGATCTCTCAGATTCGTACTGAGATCGCGGAGATTCTTCCGGGAACACAGGTGATCGAACGCTATTCCCAGGCGCTCGCACGGGCCGAGTCACGGGCGAAAGCGAAGGAGTCTGCTGAGGCGGCGCTGCGGCAGGCCGAAGAATCCGGAGTCGAACAAATGGCGCTGGAGCAGCGCTCCCGCCAGGATCTGGAGGACCGCCACGCTGGTTTTGCGGCGATTCTCGTACCGCTGGTTATACTAGGTTCAATCGTGACCATTGGTCTGCTGGCACTGGCCAACTCACGCCAGCGGTGTCAGGAGATCGGAATTCTGCGAGCGATCGGATTGAGCACTCGGCAGTTGATGTCGGTTTTCCTGATCAAGGCGGCCGCGGTTGGATTACTGGGCGGACTGGCTGGTGTCGCTGCCGGGCTGACAATTGGTCGTTTGCTGGGGTCGGCACAGTCCGGTGGAACCAGCTGGAATGAGTTGTTTGCGTCGGTGAATCTTCCCATCATGATCCTTGCTGCTCCTCTGTCTGCACTGTTTCTTTCCGGGCTCGCAAGCTGGCTTCCAGCTTTGTTTGCGGCCCGCCAGGATCCTGCAGTCATTTTACAGCGAGAGTAACCGTTCATGATGTTGCAACTCGAACACGTCTCGAAGACGTATGTCGGAAAGCCAAACCTGGTTCATGCCGTCACGGATGTTTCGATTGAACTCGAAGCTGGTGAATTCGTCGCAGTTCAGGGGCCAAGTGGCTGTGGAAAAACGACGGTGCTGCTTGCGGCCGGAGGACTGCTCAAACCGGATTCCGGTGAAGTCGTGATTGCCGGGCAGAATCCGTATTCGCTGTCACCTGATGAGCGAGCCGCCTTTCGTGCCCGGGCGATCGGATTCGTGTTCCAGCAGTTCCATCTGGTGCCGTACCTGGACGTGCTGGACAACGTCCTCGCTCCGGCCATGGCAGCAGCGAACCCATCGGACGACGTTCGTCAACGTGCTGAACAGCTGATCGCACACTTCGGACTCAGCCAGCGTGAGCACCACCTTCCTGGCGAACTGAGCAGCGGCGAACGACAGCGCACAGCGCTCGCCCGAGCACTGCTCAACAGTCCGCAACTGCTCCTTGCCGACGAGCCGACTGGAAATCTCGATCATGAAAGTGCTCAGGCAGTGCTGGGATATCTGAAAGAGTTTTCGGAATCCGGTGGAGCCGTCCTGCTGGTCTCCCACGACGATCGAGCGATCCCGTTCGCGCACCGTGGCATTTATCTCCGTGACGGGCGGATTTCGAATCAGATGGATCGCAATCTCAGCGGGGCGACGTAAGCTGCTGAAACGTCCGGACGCGGCGCCACGGTCCGTTATTCATGCCACTCCTGAGAGCCATCCGACCCACGATTATGTTTCGCCACTCGTTCAGTTACGAACAACCTCTTCCGGATCGCCGGTCCGGTCGGGTGAATCCACTCTGGGCGCTGCTGCTGGGCGCCGTGTCGCTGATCTGTTTGTTGATCTATTTGATGAGTCGCGGGTCAACCACCGGGAGCACGGAGCAGCATCCACTCGTCGTTTACGCCGCGGCCGGGATGAGGGTTCCGGTGGAAGAAATTGCTCAGCAGTACGAAACAGAATACGGTGTTGCGCTGGAGATTCAATACGGCGGATCAAACACCCTGCTGAATCAAATGCAGGTTGATAAGTTCAACGAAGCCGATGTGTATCTCGCAGCAGACGATTTCTACACCGACAGGGCAACTGAACTGGGTCTGGCGATCGATACCATGCCGATCGCACATCAGCGTCCGGTGATCGCCGTGCGGAAAGATTCAGAAAAGCAAATCAAATCGTTCGATGATCTGCTGCGTGAAGACGTTCGAGTGGCGGTCGCCAATCCGGATGCGGCCGCGGTCGGCAAGGCGACGCGCCGGCAATTGAGTCATTTGAAGGTTGGCGAAACAAACCGCTGGTTGCAGTTAGAAAAGCATGTCACTGAGTCCGGCGTGTTCAAGCCAACGGTCAATGACATTGCGACCGACGTCAAGATCGGCAACATCGATGCGGCGATTGTCTGGAATTCCACGGTGGCCATGCCGAAGTACCGGGAAGATCTGGTCGGGATCTCAATCCCCGAGCTCAATGGCGATCCTGACCTGATCAGTGTGGCAGTGCTGTCTTCCTCAACCAATCGGCCTGCGGCTTACAGATTCGCCCGCTATCTGTCGGCGCGCGAACGAGGCCTGGTCACTTTTTCCAAATATGGTACGGAATCTGTCGACGGCGATATCTGGGAAGAGGAGCCGCAGATCAACTTTTTTTGCGGCGCAGTGAATCGTCGCACAACGGAACGAATCATCGAAGAGTTCCAGTCCGAGGAAGGTGTTGTCGTCAACACGATCTATGACGGCTGTGGAATTCTCACCAGTCGCATGAAGGGGATCGAAGGACAGAGTCAGTCACTGGGATTCCCTGATGTCTATATGGCCTGTGATCTGCACTACCTTGAAAACGTCAGCAGCTGGTTTCAGGAAGCCGCCAATGTTTCAGACGTTGACCTGGTCATCGCGGTGCCCAAAGGCAGCAAAAAAGTGGAGTCCCTTGCTGACCTGGTCAAACCCGGCGTGCGGGTTGCTGTTGGTGAACCGTCGCAATGTACGATCGGAGCTCTCACCCGCCGACT